>JAEZQV010000122.1 GCA_023441125.1 Bacillota bacterium | reverse complement strand
GGCTCAAATAACTGGGATTCATGTGAACATGCTTGGCCGCTTCCGCCAGTGTTACCTGCCCGGACGGCAGCGATTCAATATATTTCAGCACCTGCTCCACCGGCGACAGTTGTCCGGCCGGCGCGGGCGGAGCTTCCCGGGCTTTAGCAGCCTTGGCCTTGCGGCTGAGCCATTTTTGCAAACAGGCGCTAAGCTGCTCTTCCTCCACCGGCTTAAGCAAGTAATCAATCGCCCCGGCCCGCAGCGCCTGCTGTACACAGCCAAAGTCCTCATTGACCGTAATGAAAATAACATCCTGCTCATTGCCGCCCAGGCGCAGTTGTTCCAGCAAAGCCAAGCCGTTCATCACCGGCATGGTGATATCGGCCAACACCAGGTCGGCCTGATTGGTTTTCAGCCAATCCAGCGCTTCCAGACCATTGGCGCATTGACCGACTACCCTGACCGGCAGGCCGGTTTGTTCAACGGTCCATTTTAGAGCAGATCGCACCCATCTTTCGTCATCCACAATAAGTATAGTGTTCATGTTGATCTGCCCCCTCTTCGGTCTGAATGAGCGGCATTTTGACCAAAACCGTTGTGCCCTCGCCCGGATTGCTGTCAATGGTTACGCCATAGCGGTCCCCAAACAGATTGATAATTCTTCGGTGAACATTGACAATGCCGATATTGGCGCCCCCGGCCGTGATATCCTTGGTAACCAGATCCTGTCTGATCTGGTCCAGCATGCTTGCTGCCATCCCGATGCCGGTGTCGGCCACCCGGATGATAAGATTGCCGTCTTGTTTGCAGGCCGCAATAGTAATGCGGGTCGGCTCAGGCCCGCCGCCGACACTGTGGACGAAGCAGTTTTCCACCAGCGGCTGCAGGGAAAACTTGACAATCATGGCGCTCATCGCCCAGTCAGGAATATCGAAACAATAGGTAACATTTTTGTCAAACCGGTATTGCTGAATCTTTAAATATACGGTACAGAAATTAATTTCTTCCCGCAGGGTTACCGTCGGCGAGACCGTCTTTAAATTGTACCGCAGCAAAGTGCCCAGCGACGCCGACATGGCGGCAATATCGCCCATGTCCTGCTCCAGCGCCATACCGCGGATGGTTTCGAGTGAATTGCAGAGAAAGTGGGGATTAATCTGAGATTGCAGTACTTTCAGCTCCATCTCCTTTTGCGCCAGCGACATTTCGGTCTCCCGCAGCTTGGAAAAATAAACTTCCTCCATAAGCTCGGACAGCTTTTCCACCATGTTATTAAAGCCATGGGTAAGCTGACCGATTTCGTCACTGGATTCCACCGGCACACGCCGGGAAAAGTCGCCAACCTGGACGCTTTTCATAAACCGTTGCAACCGGCGGATCGGCCGGATAATGGTGCTGGCAAAACTTACCCCTAAGCCATAGGCAATCAGCAGGGTGATCAGCACCGTCCAGAAGATGGTCTGCCCGATGTGGGCCGAGCCTTTAAACAATTCTACCCGGGGAATAGCGGTAACAAACCGCCAGCCCAAGGCCGAGGAATGATTCAAAATAACTACCTGATCCTGCTCAGATAAAAAAGAATTGTCCTGCAGCGACAAAATGCTTTCCAGATTAATAAACTCTGCCCGGCGGCCCAGTTTGGAGCTGTCCGGATGATAGACGTAATGGCCCTCAGCATCGAGGATATAAAAGGCACTCTCGCCGTACGCGTTTACTTTGTCGGCAATATCCTGAATACGGCGGAAATTGACGTCAATCAGCAGCATGCCGATTGGCTCCAGGGTAGTGGGACTGTAAATCCGTCTGGCAATGGTGATAACCGGTTCCTCGTAGTTGCGCCATTTGATAATCCGGCTGACAAGCATCGAGTTGCCATTGGCCGGGACGGAAGAATACCAGTATTCCTTTTCCAGTCCGTCAACCGGATAGGAACCCCGGTAGGACAGGCTGTCGATTACGCCGTAGCCCTCCAGCAGCACGGCAACACTCGAGATATCCGGCCGGGAATAGGCCGTGCTCTCCAGCAATTCCCGCACCGCCTGTACCAGTTCCTGCCGCTTCTCGCCGCTGACCTGGCCGGCCTTTAACAGGCTGATCATATCGCCATGATTCAGTATTTTCAAAGAATTTATCTCAACATCGCGCAAATAGTATTCAATTTGGGTTTTGACCTGTTCATTGATCTGCCAGGTGTAATTTTTAGCCTCCCCCTCGACAATGGTGGATGAGCGGTAATACGAAATCACCCCGACCACAATCATGGGGATGATAACCAGTACCGCCGAAAAAGTAAATAATTTGGAGGTCAGGGACTGATCCTTCAGCCAAATGATTTCACTAATAAAGTTAAGTAGTGACTTTTTCATAATAATAATGTTTCGCGTCAATTTCTTTTTATCCTGCCCATCAGTAAAGAAACCGCGGCTTGCGCTTGCGCCGAGCCGTGGGCGCAGGCACAAACCGCGGTTGCCCTTTACGAAAAAAATATTTATTATTGGCAATCAGGGTAAAAATCGGGAGAAGCCGGCGGCTTCTCCCGATTGGGATGATAATTATTTGCGAGCCTGATCAATAGCAGCCAGTTCATCTTTGTATTCGGCGCCATATTTGTCAATAACCGGCTTAACGGCTGCCTGCCAGGGTTTAACATCTTGCACTTCGGTAACGGTTACGCCACTGGCTTTGAGTTTGTCCAGCGACTCTTTCTCGAATTTATCCCAGAGTTCCCGTTGGGTGGCCACCGAGTCGACAGCCGCCTGTTTAATGATTTTGCGGTCTTCGTCCGAGAGTTTATCCCAGGTTACTTTGCTGATTAAAAGAACTTCCGGCACCCGCTGGTGGCTGTCAAGGATATAGTTTTTAACTGCCTGGTAATGGTTGGCGGTCAGATAGCTGGGGGAGTTGTTTTCTGCGCCGTCAATAACGCCGGTCTGCAAGCCGCTGAACACTTCACCGTAAGG
>JAEZQV010000084.1 GCA_023441125.1 Bacillota bacterium | reverse complement strand
ATGCTATACAGATAGTTTCGCTAGGTATGCTGTTTCTCCTGCTCAAAGCCGCTGAGGGGGGCAGGTTTGCCGGGTGATGTGGACAGCGTCCGGGGCGCATAAAAAATGCCTGCAGTACAAGGGGGGGCGGGCTAATTAAGGCGCGGCAATGCGGGTCAGGGGTCAATCTGAATGCTGCTGTTTAACCCGGAAATACTGTTGGCTATTGTTATTATGTTGTTTAAATTAGCGAGCGGGTCCTCGGCAAGCTGTTCCAGGATTTCCTGCAGCAGCAGCATGGTAAAAAGTACTACTGAGTTACCGGTGGTAACGGTTGCGCGGATAGAACAACCGGCTATTCTTCTGGCCTTTTTTTCCAGTTCTTCCGCTGGGGAAATTGTGCATTTCGAGGTAAGCTCACAGGGGTCCATTCCGGCATCCCTCCTAGTAAATTAGTATATTCACCCTGAAGATGATTGTTGCATAGCCCGCAGCCCAGCCGGTGCAGCAGAGACCGGCTAACTGCCGCCAGTGTGTTTATGGCAGCAGTTTTTGTTAATCGCGGCAGGGTTTCGCCAATACCTGCAGAATTATTACCTAAATTAATTTATAAAGATAAGGTGGTTATTGGTATGGTACTATGGAAAGATGCTTACAGTATCGGCGTTCCGGCTATTGACGAACAACATCACAAGCTCTTCGACATTGCCAACGAAATTGATCAATTGCTGAATAACGAACTCATTATCGATAAATACGATCAGATTATAGCGATTATCAATGAACTGCGCGATTATACCATTGAGCATTTTGCCGCAGAAGAAGCGTATATGCTGGCGGTGAAATACCCCAGATTCCTTTCGCATAAGGTGCTGCATACAGACTTTGTGGAGAAAATTAATTCGATTGATTTAGAGCAAATTGATAATGAACAAAATACCTATTTGAAGAGTATTTTGAATTTCGTTATTGAGTGGCTGGTTGACCATATTCTGAAAGAAGACAAGCTTATTGCTCCGGCCGGCAAATAAGTGGCTAACAAAAACACCGCTATTCCGGGCATGCCGGTTAATAGCGGTGTTTTTTACGGCGGGCTGGTTAGTTGTCCGCCAGGAACTGGGTTTCGCAATAGCACAGCGATTTAAGGCGATCAATAGTAAAGTTTGATTCGGCTAAGATGGCCGGCCAGTAAGTGACCCGTTCCATAATTTTGTTCTGGCTGGCGGCATCCAGGCTGTCCCAGGGAAGCAATAACGGGTGCAGCTTATTTGGCTCACTATACAGCGCGCAATGCTTCCAGCCGTTTTCTTTCTTTTCCAGGGACCAGCGTTTATGTTCGTACTCGGCCAAAAGCCGCAATTCCTTGTCAGTAAACTCAATTGGCTCCGGTTTCTCTTTGACAGAGACGACATCATAATTAATTTGGCGTAACGCATCGGGAATATGTTTGACCAGATTGCGGATGGCGTTCTGGTGTTCTTCGGTAAGCTGGTCCCAGGGCAGCAGGCCATGCTCAGGGCAGCTATCTTTAGGCAGCTGGATGTATTTGTCATGCAGATCCATGGCCAGTTGTTCAATTTTCTCGCTGAAGAAAGCGTCATGCATTAAATGCCGGGAAAACTGTTCTTCGTCCACGTGCAATTTTAACTGTTCCTGAGAAGGCAGGTGCGATTGCTCCCATTTTTTTGCCTGGGAGAGCCGGCTCATATCCAAAATTGCTTCCATAGAACGTGATTCATGTTTATAGCGGGGAACTTTGAGCAAGGCTCGCAATACCCCGTCATCAATTTGCGCCTGTCCCTGTTCATTAATCAGATGGGGTGTCTTGCGTTCCAACAAGGTCCTAAGCAGCATGGCGCGCCGGATGATAAACAGGTGGTCCCAGTGGTCATCCGTCTGATTCGGTCCGAGAATATTGACATAACCGCGCAACCGGCTGATAAAATCAGGTCCTTTGGCAATTTGAAACTGACGGTAAAACTGTTTATATTCTGTTTCATCCTGGATGGTTTCGCCGCAGAACTGGCTATACGTACTGCTTGTGCCGCCGGCAAAGACAAAAATAGCTCTGCCCAGCGGATGCAGGGTATCGCCTTCCCGGAAGACACCGTCCTGCATTGGCGCCAGAAAATATTTTAACCAGCCCAGGCTGCCGTTAAAAGCCGCATCAAACTCATCGAAAAAGACCAGCGGAATTTTTCCTTCCAGAGAAAGATCACGTACTTTATGAAAGGCGGCAATCAAGTCGGCCAAACTTTGCAGTTGAGATAAATTAAAATTCAATTTCCGGATTAAACGCGGCGCGATACTGGAGGCTACCTCCGTAACCCCAAAAGATTTTCCCGAGCCAGGGGTGCCAAATACGGCGATGGATAGCGGCCGGGAGGTTGTTTTGACAGAAATATATTCCATAATCAGATTTTTTATGCTCCGGTATCCCTCGATTTCGGTGCGGTCGACAGTAATTAAACTGCCGAATTTAGCTGTAGGGATAAACTTCAGAGCTATTTTTTCGCCATTTTTGACAATGTCATAGGCAATCTCCGATAAGCCTGATGAACTTTTATCCTTGATAATATACCAGCAGGCGCGGCAATTCGGATCATTGGAGTTGCGGATGGGGACATCCTGAATCTGTTCTTTGTAGATGAAGTCATGTTCGCTTTCGGTAAATATGGCCGGATTGGGAAAATTGGCGGCCGGGACACTGTCCCCAAAGCCGTTAATATAGTATTTCTGCGCCGCCACGATACCTTCACGGATACCTTCGCAAATGGCTTTGCTAATATCGTCCCGGTTTTTCAGACCGACCGCAATGCTATGCGCCAGACCGGCAACAAAACTGGAGGACAGACCATACATTTTCCCTAAAGCTTCTTTCTGGACACCGCCCTCAATCTCGCTGGTCAGAAAAAACAGGCGGGATTCTGCAGCTTCGCCGTCATTTTGATAGTAAATGGCACCTTCCAGTTCCAGCGGTATGACGAGATGTCTGGCCTTGGCCAGGTAGGCAAGGGCCGGATTGTTGTTAATTTGCCAGACAAACTCCAGGGCGGTTTTTTCCCAGGAAAGCCCTTTGCTGATATTAACGCCTTTGGCACGCAGGTCGTCGCCGTAAATGATGACGATGGTATTGGGCAGATGCTGTTTGGCGATTTGCCGCCAGATGGCGCTGGTGCTCGTAGGCGTGTTGGTTTTATAGATAATCAGGGGGGATTTTTCCGGCGATTTTATAGCCAGCGGCCAGAATTCTTCGCGCGCGTTAAAGCCGTCATTGTTATCATCAATAATGACCAAATCGGCGTCAATATTGTCATTGATAACCGGCAATAGGGCCGGGGCACCGGCGGCGGGTCCGGTAAAACCGAGAAATTGCGCGATGCGATAGACTTTATCAGCCGACGCCTCATGCGTGTGGGGGAACTGCGCCAGGGCCAACGTGGAACGGAGTATTCCCGACGGTAATTCGCCGTTAGCCGGCAGGACCGGTGAATGCACGACAGCGCTGGTCGCTAACGTGACTAGTTTGGCCAGCAATAAGGCGGCGCCGCTTCGAATGCTGCGATAAAGCTGGGGAAACCGCTGCCAGTTATAGCCGGCATTATCTTTCTGATTGCTTTGCCATTGGTGATCATTTACCGCAATATCACCTGTGACAACAATATGTATTTGTTTATCTTTCATTGCCGGAACCTCCTCGTGCGATGAATTTGCAATATAAAAAGAAATAAAGTATCTAATAATAATTATTATTTATATATAATACTGTAACAAGTAGCAGCGATACTGTCAAATAAAAATTACAAAAATATGGCAAAGTAATAGGCGAGGCCGCTGCAGCAGAAAAAATTGCCTGGACGGTGACCGTTACCTGCCTTTCACTTAGTCGTTAAATATATTGTAAAGAACTTTCATGGTGAAAGAGGTAGAACAGTGAAATTCACAGGTAAAATATTCGGTATTGGTCTCACAATACTGTTGCTGCTGGTAATCAGCGGCTGCGCCGCCGGCAGTAACCGGCAGGCGCAGGACCCGGCACGTCAGCCGGCCGGTGATGCGGCTGACAGGGAAGCAGCGGTTATGGACAGCTTTACTGCACTGCTGCAGAAAAAAGAGGTTACAGTACCGGCAGTGATTCAGTTTGTTGACAGTAATATTGCAAACGTTTCACGCAGCCATGCCGCCAGCCTGATTATCGGCCTTGAACAACTACAACAGGAAAAATTGCCGCAGCTTGAGGACCAATTTAGCGCCAGTGAAGCCAGCCAGAAAATATTGGCCAAAGGGCCGGCCGGCAGTCTGACGGACAGCTTCATCAGCACGGTTGACAACCACGAGGTGCAAACGCTGCTGCTGACCGCTAAAACCGGTGGCTTTAAGGTGGAAACGGCGGAAGGAATGTACTTTCCGGTCATTGATTATTCCTTGTATAAAAAGTACCGTAACGCCGTCACGCCGGACATTGCGGCGTATATTGATATTATGGCGGCTGAAGCCGAAAAAACACCGGTTAAAGATGCGGCGCTTAGAATCACCTGGGCCGAGGTACTGCAAAGAGCAATGACCCAGGAACGGTTTATCAAAGAGTATGGTAATTCTGTAAAAGCGGCGGATATGCGCCGGCTTTTACAGCAGTATACCGCATTTGCTTTCTATGGCGCCAATAATACCCCGCTGTTCAGTTATGATACCGGGCAAATGGACCCCGCCGCTAAACAGGTGTATTTAACAACGGCAGTGACGGCTGACAACGGCAGTTTTTCCCAGGCCTTAAGCGGGTATCTTGCCGTGCTGAACAAGAATGGATACAAGTTAACTGCCGAAGTCCAGGAATTTAGAAATAAAGCAATGGCAGAAGGCCGTTGACCGGCGCGATAGCCTGGCATAAAAAAACGCAAGTCTGCTGTCCGGGCAGCAGACTTGCAGTTGTTTTAGCCTGATCACGAGTATAACTTTTGCCTGGATAAGGAAGGGCAGCGGCTTCGCTTGCGCCAGAGTCCCGGCACAAGCTGTGCTGGCTTTATTCTTCCAGAAGATCCCGGCGGGAGAATAATCGATTGGCCGCATTGTACTTTAGTAAGCATTGTTGCAGTACCGGCTGAATGGTTGCCAGGGAAGCGGCGTTACGCGCGGCTATTTCCAGAAAGCGGCTGGCCAGCGCGCTTTTTTCAAATTTTTCAATGGCGCCAAATTTACGGCGGGTAGGCACCCAATGCAAGCCCTGGCCGGAAAATGTTTCGGCTGCTTCCAGTTGATTGTATTCTTTGATATCGTTCATTACCCTGGAGGAATGTAAGACCGTATGTATGGGGTAGTTATGGGCCCGGTATACAGGCTGAATAGCATCCAGCAATACCTTGAGGCCTACTGTCAGTGAGCGTTGCTGACTTACCTCGCCGAAAGCATAGCCGGTGAACATATCAATAAAAAAGTGGACATAAACCCGGCCCAGATTGCCGAAGCCCCGTCCGAAAAGACATTCATGGACCAGGAGTTCGCCGGGCTGGGAAGGTGCCAAATCGCGGTCGCGGTATTCGGGCTTATTTTTTTCGATAAATCTAAGCTGACGGTCATTTAATTTCAGACCGCCGTAGTCGGACAGCTTTATCAGCGTATTGCAGATGGACTCCCGGTTAGCCAACCCGGACTGGTTTTTTAGCAGCAGTAAATCAGCCATGGTTAGCGGGATATTGCGTCGGTGAAAATGATGCAGCAGGCGAAAATCGCTCCAGTACGGATTGTGCAGGCACAGGGCGATTAATTGGCGGTGCAGTGGTGTTCTGGCCGGATAAAGCGGACCGGAGGGGTGCAACTGCTCTGCTGGTTGGCCGGCGGCAGCGGCTATTCTGGCCGCTAGAATATTTTCGTCTACGATGTTTTCGAGCAGAAGGAGTTGCAGCCCGCTGGGTTCTTGGCCGGCATCTGCCGGCGCCGGGAAAGTGGGAGCCAACATGGTGATTACCTCCTTTAAATAAGAAAGGCCGGCCGGAATACACCCGGTCGGCACTTCATCGTGTAGTCATTAAATAATTATTTATATTATATAACTAATTTTAGCTGACAGCAAGCCTGCAAAACAAAAACAACAAAAATAAATTTAACTATAATATTTTTGTCTCGTAATTTGCTTTGGTTTGTTTATGTTTGCATAAATTTGTGCCTGGGCTTGAGAATTTTATTATTTCATGGTATACTCAAAAAAAGCCAAACAGAAATGGTTTGTTAAAGCCAACTGAAGATATAAGCAAGGAAGCTTGTGAATGCTGCTGCATACACCGGCTTTTTTTTGTTTGCAAAGCAAAAATTCTCCAATCGACTTTTCACCCAATAGGAGGGATGGGTCGTGAATAAAGAGATTGCTGTTTTAATGGGCTTTGGTCAAATGACTTGCTCGCTCCGGGAGCATGGCCGGCTTGTTGTCTTTTCCTGGCAGCAAGGAGTTTGGCAGGTCAACAGAAAGACAGCCTGTATGGTGCCTGGCGGCTTGAGCGCACAGGAGCTGCGGGCCCGGCTGTCAAAAATTATCTGTTTTCTGGGGGAGTGTAAAATTTTTGTCGGCCTCAATGTTAGCGGCATCTTATACTATGAGCTGGCTAAAAACGATTGCTCTGTGTGGGAAGTGGCCGGCCGGCCCGAACAGTTTCTTGACGACCTGTGGTTTATGGAATTGCTGTTGGCCGTTCGGCGCAAGCACAATGCCACCCGGAACGATGGTCCGGTTCCAGGCGGCGCCATTTTGTGAAGCCATAAAGCCCGTTTGCTGACTAATGAACGGAAAAAATCCCGCCGGGGCGGGATTTAAGAGGGAAACCCGCAGAAATTTACCATTTCCTCGGGCAGGCTGTGCTGCAGGCTGTCGGCCTTGTTTTTTGCGGCTGCCTTGTCCTCGCCTGCGGCGGTGGAAGACTCCGGCGGTACGGTGTTTTCGGTATCCAGGACGATCACCTCCGGCGTTAGTATTCCCCGCTGCCGGCTGGATATTCATGTTAGTCAGCAATTTACAGTGGAGGCATGTTTGCGGGTATAGGCAGTATATCGCTGCATGTACCTGATTTATTTTTTAAGAATGTATTAAAAATATTTGCTGGGGTGTTGACTTTTGTTCCTGCCCGGTCATACACTATAAGAAATTGAACAATTTCTCTGTTAGGTGAGGCTCCTGCATAAAAAAATGCCACTGCCCGGAAACGTCGAGAGACGCCAATGGGTTAACAGGTACTACCGAATTAAGGTTTTACTTAATGTGGCTGAGTGAGAATCCGGCTCTACGTTATGCAGTGCTAAAACTAAACGAGTAGAGAAGGTCGTGAGTGCGGCTGCTTACAGAAACTGATAGACCTTCTTATTATGGGAAGGTCTATATTTTTATGCGTATTTGCAAGCCGAGGAGGTGGTGCTGTGGATTCCGGCCCTGAGAGGAATGACAAACATTACCGGCCAATGTTCTGCCTAGCTTTGCAGAAGCTGATAGGCCGGACGGAAGCAGATTAGGAGGTATTTTTTATGAATGTGGTTACAGTCAGCGGCGAGTTTTATTTCAGTCAGCTTCTGGGAAAGCCTATTCTGGATGCTGCCGGCCGTCATGTTGGGCGCGTCAAGGATATAGTAGTCAGGTGGGACGGTGCTGCTCCGCGGGTAACAGGGATCAAGTACGGTAAAAGTACCCAGGGACTGGTTCCCATACAATTTGTGGCCGAAGTGAGCGGCAGGCATGTGCGACTGGCCGGAGAATTGGTAGACGATATAATGATTCCGCTCCATGCTGATGAAATATATGCCCGCAAATGGCTGCTGGATAAGCAGATCATTGATTTTAAAGGGGCCAAACTTGTCCGGGTAAATGATATAACCCTGACTTGGGTCGAGCATGGCGGACAGCGGGATTTGGTATTAGCGGCTGTGGATATTGGACTGCGGGGTCTCTTCCGGCGCCTTGGCCTGGAGTTCCTGGTTAAAAATGAAGAGAATAAATTTATTGCCTGGCAGTTCATCAAACCCCTGAAAGACCGGACCTCCAGCCTGCAGCTCAGCCGGGACAAGGAGCAGTTCAGGCAACTGCATCCTGCCGATATTGCCGACATTGTTGAGCAACTGGATTATAACAGCAGAGCCAGTTTTATTAAAAATCTGGATTCGCGTCAGGCTATTGATGCATTGGCGGAAATGGACCTGGATACCCAGATTGAAATTATCAGCCAGCTGGATCAGGAGCAGGCTTCCGACCTGTTGGAAGATATGCCGCCTGACGAGGCGGCGGACATACTGGGCGAGCTGCCGGACGAAAAATCACAGCAATTGCTGCAGTTGATGGAAGCCGATGACGCCGAGGAAGTGCAGGAACTGATGAATTATCCTGAAGACACGGCCGGCGCTTTGATGACTACCGAATATATTGGCTTGTCCGCCCAGATTACCGCCGCAGAAGCCATTGAAAAGATCCGGGAATTGGCGCCTACTGCTGAAACCATCTATTATATTTATGTTCTCGATGACCAGGAAACGCTGCTGGGAGCGCTTTCGCTGCGCGAGCTCATTCTGGCCTCGCCCCAGTCCCGTTTGGATCAGATCATGCAAGAAAAGGTCATTGCGGTCCGGGACGACGACAACCACCGCAAAGTGGCCGACATTATCAATAAGTACGGGTTATTGGCAGTGCCGGTAGTGGATGAGCAGGGTCTGATGCTTGGGATTATCACGGTTGACGATGTTCTGGAGATATTGATTCCTGAGCGCGGCCGGGCTGATGTAGGCTCGGGGTACATTGTCAACAGACGGCTCTGG
>JAEZQV010000032.1 GCA_023441125.1 Bacillota bacterium | reverse complement strand
CGCATCTGGTGCAATATGGGCAGCATACCTTCATCGGTCACCAGGAAGCCTCTGATCCCGGCCCGCAGGCATCTGTCAATTTCCCGCAGATAATTGTAGATAGAATCATGGCCCCGCAGCCGCATGCCGGAAACATAACCTTCCTTGGTAGCATACTGCCGGCCGCTGTCCCAGCCTCTGCTGGCAACCGGGTTTACCAAAATTTCCAGCTTATTGTCTCTGCCGATTTCGGCAAAGTGTTTGAGTTCGGCAAAATCCAGCAGGGCAGCCCCTTTTACCAGTGCAATAACCCGGTGAACGGTAATGTTTCTTTTGTGAGCTTCATCCACCATAGCTTCCAGATTGGAAGGACTTTCAATGCCGGATATTTCGATCCGGGCATGGGCCCCGCCCGCAAACCGCAGCTTGGATGCAGGCAGGTCATAGCGATCCCGCATTGAGAAGGCCGTTTTTTCCGCTAAATACTTTTCCATTTTTTCAAAACTCATTTTTATTAACCTCCAGTTTTTATTAATTGTCGTTTGTCGACAATATGCTGTTAAAAAAATTATTACATACCAACATCAAAGCCGCAGGTGCAGCGAAAGCTTCCACTGCTTATTTTACGAACAGCTTTCTGGGAAACTTGGCAAAAACCTCGCAGCCATTTTCAGTAACCCGCAAGGTCTGGCTGATTTCAAAGCCGATATCCTCCAGCCAGATACCGGGGATCATATGAAAGGTCATATTGGGCTGCAGCACCGTTAAGTCACCGGGCCGCAGGCTGGCCGTATGCTCGCCCCAGTCAGGCGGATAGTTGAGACCCATGGAATAGCCGATGCGTGAATCTTTGATAAACCCGCTTTTAGCAATGGTAGTGCGCCAGGCCTTTTCCACCTCTTCGCAGGTAACGCCGGGCCTGACAGCCGCCAGGGCGTCATTGATGCCTTCAATAACGGTATCGGCCAGTGATTGCAATCTGGCGGAAGGAGTCCCGAGAATTACCGTTCTCGACAAAGGGGAATGGTAGCGTTTGTAGCAGCCGGCAATCTCGATATTTACCTGGTCGCCTTGTTTATATTTGCCGTCACCCCAGGACAAATGCGGGGTTGTGGTTTTCTCACCGGCAGGAATCAGCGGTACAATCGCCGGGTAATCCCCGCCAAACTCCGCCGTGCCGGTAGTGAGCGCGTGCCAGATATTGGCCGCCACGTCACACTCCCTGACACCGACCTGGATGGAGTCAACGGCTTTTTCCATAGCCTTATCCACAATTTGGGAGGCTTTTCTGATATATTCAATTTCCTGGGCCGATTTGATAATCCTAACCCAGCTGACCAGACAGGTAGCATCTTTGAGCCGGGCGTCAGGCAAACCGGCTTCCAGACGCTTGTAGCACTGGCCGGTAAAATAGTAGGCGTCCATCTCCATACCGATCGACTTTTTGTCCCAGCCTCTGGCCTTAATAATATCGGCGACAAAATCCATCGGATGCTTGGTGGTCGACTGAACATAATCATCGGTATAGGGGATAATGTTATCCCGGTTCAGCCAGGTGGTCACCTTGGCTCCGTTGGCGTCCTGGCCCCGGCCTACCCAAATGGGTTCAGGGTCTTCCAGATGCAGAATTAATAATTGATGCACATAAAAGGACCAGCCGTCATAACCGCTTAAATAATTCATATTGGCCGGGTCGGTAACCAGCAGTACTTCAATCCCCTGGTCATGCATCCGCTCTTTTGTGTTTTTGATTCTCGCCTGAAACTCCGCTACTTCAAAAGGTAACAATACGTTCTCTCCCTTCTGTCGATTGTCGACATTAATACACTTCTACACTATAATACAAACTCCTTCTTACTGCTCAATAAAAATTTCATTTTTCTAAAAAATATATTTTTAAGTCGACAATCTACACGTAATCAGCTACAATATAAATTATACAATAATTTGTAAAGCGCTTGGCCTGGCTACGCTTTGCCGCCTATGAAATACATTATTTAAGTATGAAGCGAGGTATCTCCATTGACTGATCATTATTCTCACAAGAGTCTGTCCAATATTGTGGTGGAATATATACGGAATAAAATCTTACTTGGCGAATATAAGGAAGGCGATCATGTCCCGGAAGCCGAAGTGGCCTCTGCGTTGGGCATTAGCCGGGCGCCGGTAAGGGAAGGCATCAAGGAACTGGCCAGTCAGGGCCTGATCAAAGCCATTCCCCGTAAAGGTAATTATGTCGTTAAATTAACCGCCGAAGACGCCAAGGAAATTTTTGATATCCGTCTGCTGCTGGAAAACAGTGTTATTGAAACGTTAATCAATGAAAAGCTGCTCACCGCTAAGGATTTTGAAACATTAAACAAGTATATCAGCGATATGATTGCCATTTCCAAAGAAGATACGCCGGAAAATGAGCGCATCAGCAGGATAAACGAAAAGGATACCCTGTTCCATGAGTATTTATGGTTTAAATCAGGCAGCAATCGCAAATACAAAATTTTATCCGACCTTTATTCCCAGTTGCGTATGGCTATGATTTTTGACACCAAGCTGACAGGCAGCCTTGACAAAACCGCCAAGGACCATCTGGATATTTTGCAGTACCTGAAAGACGGTGATATCAAAAAGTGCAAAAAAGCGTTGCGTGAGCATATCGTCTTATACTTAAACAAACAGCAGCCAGACTAATCCTCCCGCAGCACGATATTGATCTACTGACAGCTAAACCCCCGGGCAATAGAAATCGATTGCCGGGGGTTTATACTATTTCCGTGCAGGCTTGCTTGCAGCTATGAAAATATACTGTCTATTTGATATATAGTTCCCGGGGAAACCGGGCAAAAGTTTCATAGCCGGTTTCAGTAACACGGAAAGCCTCGCTTATTGACACCCCAAAGTTGTCAAAATACATTCCGGGAATGCAGTGAAAGGTCATATTCGGCTGCAAGACCGTCTGGTCACCCGGGCGCAGGCTGGCGGTATGCTCGCCCCAGTCCGGCGGATAGTTGAGTCCCATGGAATAACCAATCCGTGATTCCTTCGCATACCCGTATTGGGCCAGCACCTTTCGCCAGGCGGCCTCCACCGCCTCGCAGGTAACGCCGGGCTTGACGGTGTCCAGGGCGGCCTGCAAGCCTTCCAGGGTTATTTCCACCGTCTTTTTAACTGCCGGTGCAGGCTGGCCAAGACTGATTGTGCGCGACATGGGCGAATGATACCGCTCATAGCAGCCGGCGATCTCAATAAATACCACCTCACCGGCGTTATAGCGTTTATCCGTCCAGGTCAGATGCGGTGCCCCGGAAGTCTCGCCTCTGGGCATCAACGGTACGATTGACGGATAATCGCCGCCAAATTCAGCCGTTCCCTTTACCTGGGCCTGCATGATGCCGGCCGCCACATCGCACTCCCGCACCCCCACGCCAATGGTGTCATATGCCGCCTGCATGGCTGCCTCGACAATTTTGCCGGCTTTGCGCATTAGAGCAATCTCGGCGTCAGATTTTATGATTTTCGTCCAGCTTACCAGGGTAGTGGCATCTGCCAGCTTAGCCTGGGGCAAGCCTTGCTGCAGGCTTTCGCAGGCGGCTGCCGTGAAATAATAGGCGTCTTTTTCCACCCCGATCGTTTTGCTGCCATACCCCATTTCGTTGATCAGCTGCGCCAGGTAATCCATCGGATGTTTCAGCGTACTTTGAACATAGTCGTCACTGTAGGCATGCACATGATCGCCGCTTAACCAGGTGGTTTTAACGGCGCCGCAGAAGGCGTCCATATAGCGGCCGACGAAGCGGGGCATGGCATCATCCATAGCCACAATGACCGCTTGATGGACATAAAATGACCAGGCATTATAGCCGGAGAGATAGCACATATTGGCCGGGTCAGTCACAACCAGCAGATCAATACCTCTTGCCGCCATGATTTTCTTGACCCGGTCCACCCGTTCAGCATACTCGGCTTTTGCAAAAATCATGTTTTACCGCCTCCTTTACACCCAGCCGCGGGCTTTCATGGTTTTGCTCAGCTTGGTCAGCGCATTGACCCAGGCGGCATTGCGCAAGGAAATCGTCTTGGTTTGCGCAGTATGGTAAGTCTCCCGGTACGCTTTGGTTATCCGCTCCTGCAGACGGTTCATTACGGTATCCAGATCCCAGTACCAGTCGGTCAGGCCCTGTGTTCTCTCAAAACTGCACACAATGGCGCTGCCGCAGTTGGCCACCACATCAGGCACAATGATGACTCCCCTGCCAGCCAGTATTTTCTCGGCTTCCGGTGTTACCGGCCCGTTGGCGGCTTCTACAATCAGTCTGGCTTTGACATTTTGGGCATTAGCGGCATGAATCACACTTTGCACGGCAGCCGGCACCAGGATATCGCAGTCCACCGTCAGGACGGCGGCAGCAGCAAGGGCCGGCAGCTGGCCAAAGCCTGCCACAGAGCCGTTGGCGTCTGCCCACTGTTCCAATTCGGCAATATTTATCCCGGTCTCATCATAAATGCCGCCATCAATATCGGCAACCGCCACTATTTTGCAGCCATGCTCATAGAGCAGCCTGGCAGCGATTCTGCCGACATTGCCAAACCCCTGAACTGCCACTTTGGCCTCTTTCGGTATGCTAAAATCCTTCATGGCTTCCATCGTTACATAAAAAACGCCTGTTCCCGTAGCCTCCATGCTGCCTAGAGTGCCGTTAACCTCGGCCGGTTTATCATTGACGGCCGCCGGACTGTGCGCACCGGTTATTTCCTCATATTCATCCAGCATCCAGGCTTGCGTCTTGGCACTTGTCCCAATGTCGGCGCCGGGTACATCCACCCAGGCCCCCTTAAGCGGCATTTTTCTCATATAACCGCGGGTCAGACGCTCTAATTCCCGCTCGCTCAACCGGCGCGAGTCGACCCTGACGCCGCCTTTGCTGCCGCCGGCCGGTACGCCGGCAACCGCATGTTTTACCGTCATCCATAACGCCAGTGCCTTGACGGTATCCAGATCTAAATCGGGAACAAACCGGGTGCCGTTCTTGCATTGTCCTAACGCGTCATTGTACTGCACCCGGTAAGCCGTAAAGATCTCCAGACGCCCGTCATCCATTTTGAGGGGAATGGTGTACTGGGTGACGACTTTGGCCTGACTTAAAAAACTGACGACATTGGGATCAATGCCTGCTAATTTGCCGGCATTATGCAAAGTGTCCAACGCTGTTTCAAAGGGATTGCTCATAACTTCAGTCCTCCGTTTTGGTAATTTTTTTAACCGGTCAACACTGTTTGCCATGCGTCTGGGCCTCAACTCCTTATTATTAAAGTGCGGTTGCTGCTATCTATATGTCGATTGTCGACATATAGATAGCATTTATTAAGCCTGCACCAGACACTAAGCCTTGGCAAGCTCAAAAAAGCTGCTATTCCTGCCACTGTCGCCGTACCTGCCTTTATACCTGAAACCGGGCGACTCTATGCCGTAGTTCCACCGCCAGGTTGGTCAGCTTGTCCGCCTGCGCGGCCACATTCCCGGTAACCGTCGCCTGCGCGGTAACCGCGGTCATAATTGCCTGGGTCAGGGCATCGGCATG
>JAEZQV010000408.1 GCA_023441125.1 Bacillota bacterium | reverse complement strand
GACAAGGACCGGCCGACAGACAAACGGTCCACGATTTTGGCTGTTTCCAGGTCAAGGATGAAAATGGATGCGCCGTCTTCATTGACAATATAAGCTGTCTTGCTGTCGGCGGTTACGGCGGCGTGACACGGATAGACGGCCAGCCCGCCGGGACAACTTGGGCATTGGATGGTTATCACGGTTGGTGACGCAGTTTTCCGGTTTAGATTAAATAAAGCTACCCCTTCGCCGGTAAATGCCGTATTGGTAAAGGGGACAATCAGCTGCGCGCCGGCAAAAATGATATTGGTGGGAATGCCGGCAATATCGTATTGCCAGGAAATTGTGCCATCAATGCTCAGTTCGATGACCGTGCCGCCGGCGGAATGTTCCCAGGCGGTATAAATTTTTCCGCTGGCCGCCGCCAGGCCGACGCAACTGGCTTTGGGCGCCGGTGATCCCAGCAGCTTGCTGGACATAGTGGTCAAATCCAGGTGGTGCAGGCTGCCGCCGGGTTCGGCGAGATAAGCGGCTGGCGGATCAGTTTCCGCCAGAACGAACTGGGCGGGGTACGGAATGGCAAGCGGCAAAGTATAAAGGGACAGACTGGTCAGATTGACTGCCAGCAGACTGTTTTTGCCGTTGGTTCCGGCACAGGGAAGGTAAGCTTTGGAACAATCAGGCGTAACGGCCAGTTCAGTAGGCGTTAGTATCGGTGCAAAGGTAAGCTCAGATAAAATTTCACCACTGGGACCGTCAGCAATAATTACGGCATGGGTAGCAGCATCCACAGCCAACAGTTTGTAAGGCTTTACCCCATGCGATCACCTCTTTTTACCCGAGTTTTTATCTTGGAAAGTCGGTTATCCCCTATATAGTATTGGGGAAACTGCCGTTTGGTTAACGTATTTTTGGAAGGAGCGAAAGAATAATATGCAGGACAAGCAGGGCAGAAGCTTCCCCAAACTTTGGGTCAGCCCGGCTGAGGCGGTATTCTTCATTGCCGGTATTTTGTTCATCATTGGCTGTATCAATGTGTTCAGCGCCAGTTTCGTACTAGGTGGACAATTGTTTCATGACAGTTATTTTTTTCTCACCCGCCATTTACTGTCTTTTGCTATTGGCTTTGTAATTATGCTGGCGGCGGCCCTGATTGACTACCGCAAACTCCGGCGGGGCTGGCTGGTTGTGGGCATATTGGCAGTCATTGGCCTGTTATTGGCAGTGCATTTTGGCGGCATCGACGCCAACGGGGCCAAAAGATGGCTGAGGCTCGGCATTAAATTTCAGCCGTCAGAATTAGCCAAACTGGCCGCTATCGTTATTACGTCCGCCTATTTGGGTGCGCAGCTGGACAGAGGGCGGCCGGTGACGCTGAATTCCTGGCCGCTGTGGATTACACTGGCTATGGGCGTTTTAGTGCTGAAACAGCCGGACATGGGGACGGCCGCCGTTATTGTCGGCTTGTCTCTGGTTTTGTACATTATCGCGGGGGTACCCAAACAGGAACTGTACTACCTGGGGATGGCAGGCATCGGCATGACGGTTTATCTGATATATGCGGCCGCCTACCGGGCGGAGCGTATCTGGGCCTGGCTGGACCCCTGGGCGTATCAGCAAACCTCGGGCTACCAGACTGTGCAGTCGCTCCTGGCGATTGGTTCCGGCGGCTTGTTTGGGTCGGGTCTCGGCATGGGCGCCAGTAAATTTCATTATTTGCCGGAGGCGCATACCGACTTTGCCTTTGCCGTTTTATGCCAGGAGATGGGCTTCCTGGGAGCGTTGCTGGTATTGGCGCTGTTAGGGGCGCTGGCCTGGTACGGAGTACAAATTGCCAGCCGGGCGGCCGACGGTTACGGCTTTCTGCTGGCAGCCGGCATAACGACACTGGTCGTCGGCCAGGCTATCGGCAACATTGCCATGGTATCGGGTGTTTTTCCGGTCACCGGTGTACCGTTGCCTTTCATCAGTTTCGGCGGCACATCGCTCATTGTCAACTGTGCCGCAATCGGTCTTTTAATCAGTGTCGGGCGTCGAACAACGGCTA
This sequence comes from Bacillota bacterium, assembly GCA_023441125.1. Next base: position 1,234 of record JAEZQV010000408.1, on the reverse strand, counting down.
AGGTGTTTCAGCCGGGCGGCGGTGGCCAGCCGGCAGGCAATCGCTCCCGGCTGAAATTAATCAAAAAAGAGGTCCGGCCAACAGGCGCGTAAATACAAGGTTTAAAGGAGCCCCCTTGTGGCAATAATTACTATTGAATTTGTTTCATCAGTAATTATTGGGAGATTGGCCTGCGGCAATTTCCTAAAAGGGGGCCTTGGCCATGGTTTGGCTAATCCGGGCGGGCGCATACCTTTTTAGCGGCTTAACGGTCTGGCAGCTTTTTCAGGGGGCGGTAACGCCTGATTTGTCGATGCTGCATAAACACCTGGCGCTTGATCAGCCGCATGGTATGGTGTTTGGCGTGTGTGCCGGCTTTAGCGCGTATACGGGGCTGGATGTTACTTTAATCCGGTTAGCCTGGGCTTTGTCGGTACTGTACCGCGGGGCGGGTCTGGCATTGTACATCCTTGCCTTTCTCATCATGCCCGTATCTTAATAGTAAATTATATTTAGCTAATTAATTTGGCAGGTGCTTCCTGCCAAATTTTTTTATACCGGAGCTGTGACACTTTACCATTTCTTCACATAAAATACAGTAAAGTCAATGAGGGGAGGCTCTTTTGTGAAGAAAAAAACCAGACATCAGATGTATGTGCATCCCAAAACAAAAGTTATGAAAATGCATGAAGACACGGATGATATGGACGACATGATGGATGACATGTGCGATATGGAAGATATTGATGATATTGATGATATGGAAGACGAAATGGAAGAGTGCGGCATGGAAGATGAGCACCACCATATGTATGGCAAAAAAATGCATGGTATGAATATGATGTGCGGCCAGGTGCCGGAATGTACGATGCTAGCTCACGCTTATGTTCCCTGGCAATGCTATGAAAAAGCGTTTACTCCTCCTGAGGCGCTGATGAAAGGCACTTTGTTTCCGGAACTATGGGGCGTATACAGAATTCCGAAGTAGATTATGACTGGAGGTGCAAATAAGTGAAGCTTAGTAAACAAGCAGCCATGCTGAGAAAAGTTCAGGAGATGGAGTTTGTTGCCGTAGAACTCAATTTATATCTGGATACCCATCCCTGTGACCAGGATGCGCTTCATGATTTTAACTGTGCGGCGGAAATGCTTAAAAAATATAAAGAGCAGTATGAATGCGAGTTTGGACCGTTGTTGAACTTTGGTTTTGGCGGTACATCACGGGAACCGTGGCAATGGGTGGAAGGTCCATGGC
>JAEZQV010000345.1 GCA_023441125.1 Bacillota bacterium | reverse complement strand
GGGTTAGTCTCTGGATCAATGCCGTTAGCAAAATACCTGCTAAACTCAGCATAGCGGCGGCGATAAAAGCCTGGGAATAATCGCCGAGCGAAACGGCTAATCGCGGCCCCAAAATTCCGGCAAAGCCATAAGCAATATACATCAGCCCATAATTTGCTGAAAGGTTTTTTGTGCCGAACATATCGGCCGTTACCGGTGCGATCATAGTGGTAAAGCCGCCGTAGCATAACCCGACCAGCAGCATAGCGCCAATAAAAGCCGGGTATGAATCAACTGCGGCCAGCGTAAACATGGCAACCCCGATACAGGCAAACAAGGAAAACATGACCGGATACCGGCCTATTCTATCGGATATCCAGCCCCAAAACAGCCGGCCGCAGGTATTAAATACCGCCAAGATCCCGACAATAAAGGCTGCTTGTGCCGGTGTTACTTTAAGAATCTGCTGCAAAATGGGCGATGCGCTGCCCATAAGCATCAAGCCCGACGTTGTACCCAATGTAAACAAGGCCAGAACTACATAAAAAATTGGACTTCTCACCATTTCACTTCTTGTTTTATCTAGCCCGCCGGTGGCTTTAGCCGCTGTCAGGCCCGAATTATTCGCTACAGACACAGCTTCAGGCGGATCGCCAATCACCCTTGACAAAACACAGATTACAACAAGGAAAATCGAACCTAATGCTTTAAATGCGGCAAGCACCCCATAGGCGGCAATTATTTGTGCCGCAATCGGTGCGAAAATGATGGCGCCTGATCCGTAACTGGCTGCCAGCAGCCCGGCTGATAACCCCTTTTTATCCGGGAACAGTTTAACCGCGTAAGCCATTAAACAGGGATAGATCATGCCAACACCGATACCGGTACCAATACCGTACAGCAGATAGAGTTGAATAAGTGACTGCATATATCCCGTTGCTGACACGCATAACCCGTAGATTAACCCGCCTGCCAAAATCACTTGTTTGGTTGGCATTTTATTAACCAGGCCGCCAATGAGCAGTGGCGTTAAAGTAGACGCCGCGATTTGCAGGGTAAAGGTCAGAGATACATCTAAAGCTGACCAGCCAAAATTTTTGACGATCGGGTTTTGAAATACACTCCAGGAGTAGCCAATGCCCGCACAAACACAAATCATCAGCGCCACTGCCAGGTATAGCCACCGTCTTGTTGCAAAGTTCATAAAAATTCCTCTCCACATACCTAAATGATCTTTGATTTTTATCTGGATATTATTTACATATTATCCTTGTTATGTTATACTATTATTTTTAGAAATACTATATTTGTTAGCGGTCACAAGGAGAAAAGCATGAATAGCCTTCAAATTGAGTATTTTTTAACACTGACAAAGTATTTAAATTTTACCGACACTGCTAAAGCGCTTTATGTTTCCCAGCCGGCTATCAGCAAACAGATTGCGGCTTTGGAAAAAGAAATTGGCTTTACGCTTTTTTTTCGCTCCAACCGCAATGTAAGTCTTACGCCGGCAGGTATGATTTACTTAAAGACTTTCACGCAGATTAATGAACTTTACAACGAAGCTCAAAAACAGGCCCAAGCCATTTACAGCGAACAAAGCAGTAAAATCCGCTTAGGCTGCGTCGAGGGAATGGAACTGAGCAATTTATTGAGCAAAGTTTTCACTTCCTTCTCAACACAGTTCCCCAACATTCAGTACCACCTGGAACGTCATACCCCGCAAGACCTGGTAAAGGCCTTATACAATGACGACCTGGACGTGGCCATAACCCTTGAGCCATTTAGCGAAGATAAACCCGATTTATCCCGCATCTTTTTCCTGAAGGCCAAACATCTGCTGTTTGTGTCAGTAAATAATTCCATTATTCAGAAAGACAACTTTTCTATCACCGATTTGCAGGACGAAACCCTGATATCGCTAGCACCCGACATCATGCCGTCGGCAGATAAAAGTATTGCTGACTTCTGGGAAAAAAACGGCTTTTATCCCAAAAGGCTGCATTATGTCCCTAATGTCGAATCATTAATGCTTTCCGCCGAAGTAGGCCTTGGTGTTGCCTTCGGGGATACTCTGCTCCGGTTATGCAACAGCCCTTTACTGCGCAGTTTTGAGCTTAATACCTCCCATAACATTTATCTGGTCTGGAAAAAGAACACGACAAACCTGCTAATACCGTCTTTCGCAAAACTTGTTGTTGAATTGAGCAAAACTATGTCAGCCGTCACCTCACCGGCTGCCGCCGCACAGACAACCGGCTAGCAGCCGGAAGGATTGTCACTATATTACGGTTACCGCAATCCCCGTAATTTCGCTTACCTGACTATAGGGTCGTCCCAAAAGGTCGTATCCCTGACAATCAAAAGCTTCCTGCGGAATTAAGACAATGTCCGGCCGCTCGTTTACCAGGCAATACTCCTCAATTGCCTGAATAAAATCAGGGATAGTTAATAACCCGGCTGCTTTGATTGAGCCACCGAATAAATTATTTTTGACTGCCAGGACTTGTACCTGCCCCTCGGCAGCAGACAGCAGCCTAACCAGCGAAGACAAAACCGCAAACCCAAACTCTGATGACAACATGACCACTTTGCCGTCAGCGGCCTGGACACGCTGCTCTATTGCCTGCAACCGCCGCATGTCAAAATCATATTCCATAACAGCACCGCTGCCGCCGCCTGCCCCGTTGTCCCATTCCAATTCGCAGCATTGTCCGGTGCGGCTAACCGCCACCTTAATCAGCCCTGGTTGTTGCAGCATATTCCAGGCCTCAACCCGGGAACGCGGCACCAAACCATTGGCAGCGGTAATGACATCACCGCGCCGCAAGCCACTTTTATGCGCTGGCGAGCCATTCACAATCCCGGCAACCGCCGGCGTTAAATCACTTAATAACGGCGGTTCCATCACCAGCGGACAACTAATCTCTGCCGCCAGCCTGTTTACAAAATCCGCCAAATCCCGGTGCATAGCCAGGGCATCAAACTTAAGTGAACGCGGGGCCCGCTTAGAGTAACCCGGCATAAATATGCGAATGCCCAGCGCCTGGTTTGCCGCCAGGTAATGCACGGTTCTGGTTATATCCTCCCAGCCTATCAGGTGCGGCATGGCCACAATACTGCCGTGAAACGGCAGTTGATACTGACTGAGGAGTTTAACCCCGTTGATGGCTTTTTCCGCCAGACTGCTGGTGTCGCCCATTAGCCGTCCCCGGCCTTCAACAGTACCGCTGTTTAAGGATAGATTGATTACTATCGGCATAGCCGTCTTTAGAAAAGCAACCAGCTGATCATCAAGGCCATGGCCATTGGTGGTAATGTGAATGGGTGTTGCCGGGAATTTTTCCCGCACCAGTTGAATGATCTCCACAAAATACGGGTGGCACAACGGCTCGCCTTCAATAATATTGGTTGCCGATTCACCAATCGTAATTTTTTTTTGACCGTTTAGGAAGCTTAAGGTCCAGGCTATTTCATCCAGCGAACGCGGCGGCATCGACACCGTGCGGATGCCCGGCGGATTGCCCTTGTGGCTGCAAAAGATACAGCAGGCATCACAGTTGGAGGTAATTGGCAAGATATTGGCTTCCATGGCTGAGTGCAAAATCAAGTGTTCATTTTCCACCACCGTATCCCCCACATAGAAAGTAGACTTATACTGCCATTACCGCTACAGAATTCGGAATCAGCAAGGTTGGTTCTGTCTTGGACTGAATTTCATCTACCGTGACACCGGGAGCCAGTTCTTTTAAAACAATACCCGCTTCTGTTATTTCCATAACACCCAATTCGGTAACAATCAGGTTTACAACATTAACCCCTGTCAGCGGGAAATCACAATGCTTTAATATTTTGGGAGATCCGTCTTTAGCAGTATGTTCCATGGCGATAATCACCTGGCGTGCACCGGTAACCAGATCCATGGCTCCGCCCATGCCGACAATCCGGCCGGGAGTTGCCCAGTTAGCCAGATTCCCTTTTGCGTCAACCTGTAAGGCGCCAAGGACGGTAGCGGCCAGATGCCCGCCCCTGATAATAGCGAAAGAAGTGGCATGATCAACACAGGCAGCGCCTTTGACGATACTAACCGGTTGCGCTCCCGCATTAACGAAATCCGGATCTTCCTGCCCGGCAGGAGGTTTGGGACCATACCCGATCAAACCGTTCTCAGTGTGTAATAACACGCCGTCGGTAACATAATTGCCAACAAGGGTCGGTGTACCAATACCCAGATTGACTACGTCCCCGGATTTAAAAAACTTGGCAATCCGCGCTGCAATGAACTCTTTTGTATCCATCTTTTCTCCACCTTCCTTACTTTGCTAATACCATATGGACGAACACGCCGGGAGTCATAACCTGATCAGGCTCAAATGTTCCCGCAGGCACAATTTCCTCCGCTTCCACAATGACTGTTTTGCCTGCTGTAGCTACGATCGGATTATAATTTCTGGATGTGCCGCGATAAACTAGATTGCCATATGTATCAGCCTTCCAGGCCTTTACCAGCGCGATATCGGCCGTTAACGGTGTTTCCAACAGATACGGGGTTCCCTGTACTTCAATCTGCTGTTTACCTGCTTCGATCATCGTGCCCATCCCGGTTCTAACAAGCACACCGCCTAAACCGGCGCCGCCGCAGCGAATTCTTTCGACCAGGGTTCCCTGGGGATTGAGTTCCAGTTCCAACTCACCCGACTTGGTCATATCACCTACCAGCTTCAGTGCTTCCGGGTTCATGCCAATATAAGAACATATCAGCTTATTTCCCTGCCGGCTGGCAAATATTTTACTGGCCCCAATTCCGGCTAAGCCGGTGTCATTCGAAATGATGGTCAGGTTTTTTGCCCCACTGGCGATGATGAGGTCAATTAATTTTACTGGTACCCCATAATTGGCAAAGCCGCCAATCATGATTCGTTGTCCATCCCTAAATTGTTTTATAATTTCTTCCCGGTTAACTACTTTATTCAAATGCCAGCACCTCCTGCTTCTTATTCCCGCTCAATGATTGCCGCGATACCCTGACCGCCGCCAATGCAGAAGGAGATTAAACCTGTCTGCAGATTTCTTCTTTTTAACTCATTTACCATTTTGGCAACTAAAATTGCGCCGGTAGCAGCCATAGGATGCCCGAGCGAAATAGCACCGCCGCAAACATTTAATTTTGCCATGTCCATCCTTAATTCACGGATGCAGGCCAGCGACTGAGCGGCAAAAGCTTCGTTCATTTCTATTAAATCAATGTCCTTCATGGTCATACCGGCTCTGGCAAACAGTTTTCTGGTTGCCGCTACCGGGCCAATTCCCATGATCAGCGGATCTACACCGGTTACCGCAAAGTCCCTGAACTTGGCAAGTATTTCGAGACCAAGCGCTTTGGCCTTAGCCTTTTCCATGACCACAACCGCACCTGCACCGTCGCACAAGGGTGAACTATTACCGGCGGTTACGATGCCGTCTTGTTTAAACACCGGCGGCAGCTTGGCAAGTCCTTCCATAGACGTGTCCGGTCTTACGGTTTCATCCTTGGTTATTACTACGGTTTTTCCTTTTCCCGCCGGTACTTCTACCGGCGCTATCTGATCGTCAAAATAGCCCAGCTCCCATGCCGTGGCTGCTTTTTGATGGCTTAAGAAAGCAAACTCGTCACATTCCTGGCGGGTTAAGCCATACTTTTTAGCGACGTTCTCAGCAGTAATCCCCATAGGAACATTCATTTTTTCCGGCGCAATCCTGACTTCCGCCCATTTAGGGGGGGCTGCCTGGTAGGCCATGCTGGGTTTCTCCATGATATAGCAGCGAGTGGAATCGCTTTCTACGCCGCCGGCCACAAACACATCCCCGTAGCCGGCCTGGATCATGGCGGCCGCATGCGCTACCGCATTCAGGCCGGTTCCGCATTGGCGGTCAAGTGTAATTCCCGGAACACTAACCGGCAGACCGGCGGTTAGGCCTACCACTCTGGCCATGTTGTTGACCTCACTGTTCATGAGATTGCCAAAAATTATATCATCAATTTCGGCAGGATCAATCTTAGCCCGTTTAACTGCTTCCTTTACGGCAATGGCCCCAAGTTCAGGGGATTGTACCGGCGCGAACGACCCCCTGAACCTGCCTACCGGGGTACGGGCGACAGCTACTATAACTGCTTCTCTCATTATTTGCTGCCCCTTAGTCCCAGAATCTGTCTGGCGTCAGCAGGCGTAGCCACTTCTTTGCCTGCTTCTTTTACCAGTCTGCCGGCCCTGGCCACCAAGTCAACATTAGTAGCTAACAAATCCTTAGCGTAATATACATTATCTTCCAGGCCCACACGCACGTTGCCGCCCAGGGCGATTGCCGCGTATAAAATCGGCAAATGGGCTTTGCCAATACCAAAAGCCGACCAGGTTGCATTTTTAGGCAGCAGGTTTTTCAGATACACCAGATTTTCTACTGTCGCCATAGCTGCGCCAAGTACGCCCAGCACAAACTGATAATGGGGCGGCGCCAGCAGAACCCCTTTCTTAAGATAATATTCGGTGGTATGGATCATACCGGAATCAAAGATTTCCAGTTCAGGTTTTACCTGGGCTTCGATCATAAGCTTGCCCAGTTTCTCCAGGAATTGCGGGGTATTCATGAATACCCCGGCCGGCATCCAGTTAAAGCTGCCGGCGTCAAAGGAGGCCATTTCCGGCTTGATAGCCGCAATATGTGCCATTCTTTCCTCATCGGAGGCGCGGTTATCGCCAGAGGTAGTCAAATTGATCACCACATCGCACTTCTCCTTAACCAGGGCAACCGTTTCTTTAAATAACTCGGTATTCATTGTGCCTACGCCTTGTTCATCCCGCATATGCAGATGAACAACCGCAGCCCCCGCTTGCCAGCATTCGTAGGCGTCGTTGGCAATCTCCTGCGGCGTCATTGGTATATTGGGATTAATATCTTTCGGAGTTACGGCGCCGGTAAGCGCGGCGGTAATAATTACTTTATCCATTCCGTTCACCTCGTAAATTTTTTAGACAAATTACTGTTATAGCTGACTTTTTAGCTAAATAAGCGTCGGGGATTATGAAGCATTATTTTATCAAGCTGGGAATCGGTAACTCCCATTCTTTTTAGATCAGGTATAATGGTTTCAAATATCCGCCCGATGTGCGCGTCAGCAAAAATCCCCGCCAGCTGCGGCGGCAGTGTTAACGGCCTGCCCAGCAAGAGATTCACTGTATCATGGGAAAATAAAATCCGGTCTTCATAGCCAAGGGCCAGCAACGCTACTGTAAGCGCTTCCCGGAATATGTCTGGGGGCGAATCACCCAGTCCCTGCAGGCCAAAGCGGTCGAAACCAAGGTATACCCCTTTTGCCAGCACGCTGGCCTGATATTGTATATCCGTGTTGCCGCACATATGGCCAATCATAATTTTTTTAGGGTCAGCGCCCGCGGAGATTAACAGGTCAGCCTGCTCACACCCCATAGTGCCGGCCTGCGTATGAGTAATGATGACAACGCCTGTTTCGCGCTGCACTTTTGCGGCCGCCTTGAAAAAAAGCTGTTCATAGTCGGTAATACAGTCTTTACTGGAAGCCAGTTTGATGACACCGGCTTTAATTTTCGTATCAGCGATGCCTGCGGTAACTTCCCGGAGCATCATTTCATAAATTTCCTGTTCGGCATTGCCCAATAGGCTTCTGAATTTGAAGTAGGCCGGTGCACCTTCCCCTTCATAGTAGTAGCCTGTCG
>JAEZQV010000282.1 GCA_023441125.1 Bacillota bacterium | reverse complement strand
CCGCAACTGGCCGCAGAAAGCCCTGCCGGCACCAGTCAGCAAATGGCCAAGGCCCTGGCCGCTGCCACCAGGGCCTGTCTTACTAAGGCCGGCTTGCCGGTCAGCCAGGTCACCTTTAGTGACAGCGGCGGCGAAAATGGCAAGCTCACTTTGCGCAAGGTTTCCCACTTCCTTAGTATGAAAGGATTGCTGAATGGCAAGCTTGTCGTTAGCGCCGACCAGACTGTAATGGAATTCCTGGTCGAAAAGCACACTGCCCCCACACTGGGTGAGGAGTCTGCCGACAAAAAGATGGAAAATATCCTGTTACAGTATGCCCAGGAAATATTTGGCCAGGCAGTACAGGAAATTCCTAACGGCGCCGGTAAAATTACTGCGGAAAATTTGGTCAGCATTCTGGCCGAAGATGCTTCTGTCAAATATCCGCAGGTGGCAACACCCACCTGGGTATTTCGCACTGAGGCAGGAAGCATGAATGTAAGTTTACTATACTAAACATTACTATGTAAGCCTAAAGGGAAAGGGAGAGCGAAATGGCACGAATTATGATTGTGGATGATGCGTTAATGATGAGAACAACCCTGCGCCGGCTGCTGGAAAAAGCAGGCCACGAGGTGGTAGGGGAAGCGAGTAACGGCGAGCAGGCGATCAGCCAGTATCCGCAATGCCGGCCTGATCTGGTCACGATGGATATTACCATGCCGGGCATTGGGGGCATTGAAACGATTAAGCGGCTTGTCGCCGGCTATGCCGATGCCAGTATAATTGTGGTCAGTGCCCTGGGACAAAAGCACATTGTGCTTGACGCACTGCAAAACGGAGCCAAGAATTATGTAATTAAGCCTATTCAGGAGGACAAGCTGCTGGCTGTGGTGCAATTGGTTCTGGCACAGAACGGCTTGGCCGCAGAAAAATAGTTCCTTAACGGGAGAAAAGGAGACAGGGATGTTTACTCATTCTTTTGGCAATTATTTGTTGAATGCCGGCTTATTAACTACCGCCCAGCTCTCGGACATACTGGCCTATGAGCAGGCAGTGAAGGTAAAACTGGGAATCCTGGCGATGAATGCCGGCTTGATGACGGCTGCCGAGGTGGAAGCAGTACATAATTTACAGCGTCAGAAGGATCAAAAGTTTGGACAGCTGGCCGAGAGTTTAGGCTATCTTTCGGCGGAACAGGTGGAAGCCTTATTGGCCCTGCAGGGCAAAGGCCATCTTTCCTTAATGCAGGCAATTACCGATAAGGGCTATCTGTCGTTAGCCGCAGTCGAACGGGCCTTAGCGGCCTTTCGGGAGGAATATGGCCTCACGGAACAGGACGAAGCGGCTGACAGTAAGCTTGTCAAAAGGCTGGCCGACTTTTCCGCTGCGGGTGACCAAGCCGAATTATTATATAATTATGTCGGTTTAACGCTGCGCAATATTGTACGGCTTTTGAATGATACGCCGTATATTATACAGCCGGCCAAAATAGCGGCGCCCGCTTACTTTGTTTCGCAGCCTATCCATGGCGATATTGCGCTGGTAACGGGCTTAGCCATGGGTGAAGCCGTATTGCTGGAAATTGCCAGCCGCTTTTACGGGGAGAAATTGGCAGCGGTTGATGAATTGGCGCTGGACAGTGCCGGGGAATTTATGAATGTCCATAACGGTGTCTTTTGCAGTGTCCTGTCCAATGACGGTATTAAAGCCGATCTGGGACCGCAGGCTGTCCGGCAGGATGATATTCCTGAAACCGGCGGGATCTGCCGGGTGGGTATCGGTACTTCTTTTGGCGAGATGGAGCTGGTTTTGACGCTGAGCAAGCCCTGAGAGGCTGCGGGGTGAATTCATACCGGGAGATATTAGCAGGACAGCCTGGCGGCGCTAAGCGTCCGGACCAAAAAAACGCCGGTAATTTGCTTATAAAGTAAATTACCGGCGTTGCCTTTTTCGCCTATTGTTTGCCGGTAGCATGGAATGCGCTTGCACATAAGTCAGCCCGCCTATAACAGGACGTTATAAGCGGGCTGACTTCGGTGTCGTTTCTGGGGTGGTTCAAGCTGCGTTTTGGCCGGTCTGGCTATGCCGCGCGCACATCGACAATCGTCCAGTCGCGGTCGGAGGCCCGCTCCAGGATAACGTTATAGAGCTTGCCGGTATCATTCCGGCGTACTTCCACGACGGCCCGCTGACTGGAAGCGGTAAGCAGTGCGAAGGAGTCGCGGTTAGCATCAAAACCATATTGGGCGGCAGAGTCTTTTACATAATCCACAGGACTATTGACATAGGCGGCATAAGCGCCGGTATAGCCGTTGTCACTGTCGTAATAAAGCTTGCCGTCCCGCAGATAGGCGTGGCTTTTGTCAACATTCCGCCAGTGGTGCCTATGGTTGTTGTTATCACTGCGGTAATAAATTTTTCCATCCTGATACCACGCCTGATTTTCATCAGAACTTGGCCAGCTGTACTTGTGCTGGTGCCAGTCACGGCCGGGCGGACGGGAATCATCGGAAACGTGTTGCGCAATGGCTGCTTTTAACGGATACACATCTGCAGTTGTTTCGGCAGCGAGGGCTTTGGTAGCCGGCATACCAGACAATACGGCTCCCGTCATGATCGCAGCACCCATTAAAGCAGCGGTGCGGCGCTTAAATTTGAGTCTCAATTGCCTGCGCTTTATGCTGTTTTTCCCCAATATTATCCCTCCTTCAACTGTATTTAACTTTAGTGTTTCGCATTATCAAATCATAATTCTAGGTAAATAACAACATGTGCAGAACATGGGGACAGGAAATTTTTTTGGTGTTTTCATGGCCGCGCAAACCAGCGGACAGAAATTGTTTTGTATGTACAATGAGGACATTAGACAATTTCCCGGGAAATATTACAGGCCGACAGCCGAAAAACTGCTATGATATTTGCGAAAACATAGCGGAATTTGTTTGGATAAAGACCAAAAGAGTTATTGACAGAAATAGAAATAAATGGCATAATTCACACTAAGCATCTTAAAAAATTGCATAAACACCACTACAAAAGTGATGATTGGGAATAAAGGCAATAAAACGAAAGCTACAGAGAACCGGGATTGCTGAGAGCCGGTGCGGAGTTGTTGCTGAGTAAATCACCCATGAACTCTTCTCCGAAATTGCAGGCTGCAGCCTGCTTTGATTAGGCAGAGGCGCCATCCGGGCGTTAACCGGGAGTCGGTTGCTGGACCGATCATAAGAGTTATAAATTAGGGTGGTATCGCGCATCTGCGCCCCTATTCAACTGTACGTTGATTAGGGGCGCTTTTATATTTATAAAGGGAGAGGGATTTATGAACAAAATCAGGAGAACCATGAAAACAATGGATGGCAATACTGCTGCAGCCTATATTTCGTATGCTTTTACCGATGTTGCCGCCATCTATCCGATCACGCCGTCGTCCAATATGGCCGAACATGTGGATGAGTGGTCGGCGCAAGGCAGGCAGAACTTGTTTGGTCAGACTGTAAAAATTGTCGAGATGCAGTCCGAGGGCGGTGCGGCCGGGGCGGTGCATGGTTCGCTGCAAGCCGGCGCTTTGACTACTACCTATACAGCCTCGCAAGGTTTGCTGCTAATGATTCCTAACATGTATAAAATTGCCGGCGAACTGCTGCCGGGTGTTTTTCATGTCAGCGCCCGGGTTGCCGGCGCCAATGCCATCAGTATTTTCGGCGATCACTCCGACGTTATGGCGACAAGGCAAACGGGCTTTGCCATGCTGGCCGAAAGCAGTGTGCAGCAGGTTATGGATTTAGCCGCGGTGGCCCATTTGGCCGCCATTAAAGGCCGCGTTCCCTTTCTGAACTTTTTTGATGGTTTCCGGACTTCGCACGAAGTGCAAAAAATTGAAGTCCTGGAATACGAAGAATTGGCCGAGTTATTAGACGGTGAGGCACTGGCGGAATTCCGCCGCCGGGCATTGAATCCCGATCATCCGGTTTTGCGGGGAACGGTGCAAAATTCCGATATCTATTTTCAGCAGCGGGAGGTAGCCAACCGGTATCATCAAGCCCTGCCCGATATTGTCGAAGGCTATATGCAGGCGATTAGCAGGCTTACCGGCCGGGAATACCATCTTTTCAATTACTATGGGGCACCCGATGCGGACCGGCTGATTATTGCCATGGGTTCCATGTGCGAGGCCATTGCAGAAGTGGTCGACTTCCTCAATGCCGGCGGCGAAAAAGTCGGTTTGCTGACCGTGCACCTCTACCGGCCCTTTTCCATCGAGCATTTCTTTAAATATATCCCTCGCACCGTCAAAAAAATTGCTGTCCTGGATCGCACCAAGGAAATGGGGGCTTTGGCCGAACCGCTGTATCTTGATGTAAAGTCCGCTTTTTACGGCGGGGAGTGGCAGCCGGTGATTGTGGGCGGACGCTGCGGTATCGGCGGCAAAGATGTTATTCCCGGCCACATTCAGGCTGTTTTTGACAATCTTAAGGCCGCCCAGCCCAAAGATCACTTTACCGTCGGCATTGTTGACGATGTAAACCACAGTTCACTGCCGCTGGGGCAGGCTATTGACACTACCGGGCCCGGGGTCAAAGCCTGCAAGTTCTGGGGGCTCGGCTCGGACGGCACCGTAGGCGCTAATAAGAACGCCATCCAGATTATCGGCGATCATACCGCTATGTATGCGCAGGGGTACTTTACCTATGATGCCAAGAAATCGGGCGGCGTTACCATTTCGCATCTGCGTTTTGGCAAACAGCCGATAAAGTCCCCTTACCTTATCAACACAGCCGACTTTATTGCCTGTCACAACCAATCCTATGTAGCTAAATACAATGTGCTGGCAGGCTTAAGAAAAGGCGGCAGTTTCCTCTTAAACTGCACCTGGACCGGGCCGGAACTGGCAGAAAAGCTGCCGGCCGTGATGAAACGGTATATCTGGGAAAACGACATTAACTTTTACACGGTGGACGCTGTCGGCATTGCCCGGGAGCTTGGCCTCGGCGGCCGGATCAATATGATTATGCAGGCGGCTTTCTTTAAAATCGCCGCTATTATTCCGATAGAGGAGGCCGTCAGCTATTTAAAAGCGGCAGCGCTCAAATCGTACGGAGCAAAAGGTGAAAAAATTGTCACCATGAACCAGGCCGCTATTGACAGGGGGATCGATGCCTGTGTCAAAGTCCAGGTGCCGGCCGCCTGGCAACAGGCCCGGGAGTCCGCTTACGCCGCGAATGATGCGCCGGCGTTCATTAACAACATTTTGGTGCCGATGAACCGGCAGGAAGGGGATTACTTGCCGGTCAGCGCCTTCCTGGGCATGGAGGACGGGACCTTCCCGCTGGGTACTTCCGCCTATGAGAAACGCGGCATTGCCACACATGTTCCCGCCTGGCGGCCCGAACACTGCAGCCAGTGCAACCAGTGCGCCTATGTTTGTCCGCATGCTGCTATCCGGCCGGTATTGTTCAATGAGGCAGAGCGGCAAAAGGCGCCGGCCGGCTTTAGCGGCAAAGCGGCTGCCGGTCTGCCCGGCCTTACTTTTGCCATTGTCGTTTCCCCTTACGATTGTACCGGCTGCGGCAATTGCGCCCAGGTTTGTCCGTCCAGGCAAAAAGCCCTGGAGATGAAGCCGCTGGCGACTGAACTGACGCAAAGCAGTCTGTGGGAATATGCCCTGAGCCTTCCGCCAAAGGCCAATCCTTTAAAACTCTTCACCGTAAAGGGGAGTCAGTTCGCCCAGCCGCTGCTTGAATTCTCGGGGGCTTGCGCCGGCTGCACCGAGACCCCTTATGCCAAACTGGTCACACAATTGTTTGGCGACAGGATGATGGTAGCCAATGCGACCGGCTGTTCTTCGGTCTGGGCCGGCAGTGCGCCCTCGGTGCCGTATGCCAAAAATCACCGGGGCCATGGACCGGCCTGGGGCAATTCGCTGTTTGAAGACAATGCCGAATTCGGCCTGGGGATGTTCATGGGCGTCCGGCAGCTCCGGGAAAAACTTGCCGGCGATATTGCGGCAGCGGCCGCAATGAATTTAGGCGAGGAATTCCGTTTGGCCTGTGAAGAATGGCTGGATCACCAGGACCGGGGGGAAGGTACCCGGGAGAGAGCCGACCGGCTGCTCGCCGCGCTGGCGGCCGTTAAGGGGAAGGATGCTCGCCTCGGGGAAATCGACAGGAATAAAGACTTTCTGGTCAAA
>JAEZQV010000276.1 GCA_023441125.1 Bacillota bacterium | reverse complement strand
GATCAACCGGGCAAAGCCTTCATCCACCGGCGCGCCGCCGATGGCCACGATCAGGTTATTGCGCATGCCTTCTTCTTTTAACGCATTAATGACTTTCCGCATAACAGGCATTGTGGTGGTCAAAAGTGCCGCCATCATTAATATCTCGGCATTGTACTTTTCAACAGCCTGCAGAAACCGCTGCGGCGTTACGTCAATGCCTAAATCAACAATATGAGCGCCTGTGCTCATTACTGTTAACTTAACCAAATTTTTGCCAATGTCATGTAAATCGCCGGCAACAGTCCCGATCACAATGGTACCGGTCTGCTTCTTGGTTTTATATTTAAGATGCGGCTCCACCACAGTCAGTCCAGCATGCATAGCCCGGGAAGACATCAATACTTCCGGCACGATGACCCGCCGGTGGCTGTATTTATCGGCAACCTGGTCCATACCAACAATCAGGCCTTTTTCCAGAATAGCAAGAGCAGGATAACCTTGCGCCAGGGCTTGGCTGCAAAGTTCCATCACAGCTTCAGCCTCACCGGTCTTTACTTTATCGGCAATCTCGGCATAAATCATGATCATCCCCTCCCCTTTTAAGACAGGCTGTTACGGTAAATAAGCGGTGCAACCCCAATGTAGCGTGAGAACACCTTGGCAAAATGACTTTGGCTTTGAAATCCGACAGACTGGGAAACCTGGGCAACACTTAATTCCGGCTTTTTCATCAGTTCAACGGCCTGTTCTACCCGTACCCTGGTAATATAATCATTAACAGTACAATTAAGCTCCTGACGAAACAAGCGCGACAGGTGTGAAGGGCTGATAAATAATCTCGCCGCCACATCTTCGATTTTGATTGCCCGGGAGAAGTTTTCCAGAATGAAATCCTTGGCCTCCTTTACTAGTCCATTGTATTTTTTATCCTCTAGTGACACACTTTGCTCCAGAACCATAGTAACAAACTTTTTCATATGAAAAAAGAAATTATCCAAATACTGGCAATCATTGATTCTTTCATTGAATTTTTCCAATAATACCATTACGGTTTCCGGTTCGGCGCCGCCTTCCACGGCAGCCCGCGAAACCAAAGCGGCTAATTCAATAATACGCAATTTTATCGGGGCCTGCTCATCGGTGGATTTCACAAATAGCTGAGTAAACAGTGTGTGCAAATACTTTTCCGCCCGCGGCTTATCCCCCAGCCGGATATAGCGTAGAAAGCTTCTTTCCCGCTGCAAATAAGAACCGTAATCATAGCCTTCCTTTACCTGGGAAAGCTGCTGCCGCTTGCGTTCTTCCAGTTCTTGGCGGATGCGCTGCTGCATTTTATAGGTTTCAACATTTTCCAAAACATAGAGGTCGCGCTTCATCAATTGATTTACAGCAACATACAAAACATCAGCTGCTGCCTGAAAACGTACCGGCGAAATAATATCCAGTTGCCCGGCTCTTCGCTCCAGTTCATCAAAGTCAGCCACTTCCGGATTCAGCCCGCGCAATTCCTGGTAAAAAAAACGGTCAGGTTGCCACAGCAGCACTTGGCTGCAAATAATACTGCCCAACGAAATGCCGCGCAGACTGATGGGTACAGCCCAGATAACCAGACCGGCCCGGCAACGGAAAAAGTAGGGCTCCTCCCATTTGGACGCTTCCTGTGTAGCCTGCTTATAAGAAGCCCGGCATTTCTCCACCCCGCTGGGCTTGCTGCGGATATACTGGCAGAATTCGCAGCGTTCAGCCGTTTCAAATAGACCGAAAGATTCTCCGTTCTTATTTATAATTGCCACATGTAGACCGGTTGCTTTGGAAAAGTTATCCAGTATTTCTTCCAAGTATTGGAGATCAACCAGATTTCTGTCAACCATGTTTCCAACACCCCAATCTAAAAAAATACGTGTTACACTGCATTTAATAAATTAAATAAATTATATTGGCTAGATCTCACATGGTTCTATGCACATGCTGTCCATAAAATACATGCTAAAGGTGGCACTGCCGCCCAGTTCCACGTGCTGAATATTTTCAGCCCGGGTTTGAATATTGTCAAAAGCCCGTTTATCCAGCAGGGCTTTTACCGCACCGGCATGGGCCGCATTACCGGCGGTCTTTAATTTATGTACAGCCATTTGCGGTATAAGGCCAATATCCAGCGTGCTCGTCAAATTGAGATGAGTGGCAAAAGTTCCGGCCAGCACAATGGATTCTATGTCGGCGATTTTAAGGCCAGCAATATCGAGCAGTGTGCGTATTCCGGCGCACACTGCGCCTTTCGCCAGTTGCAGCTGGCTGAGGTCACGCTGGCTTAACACAATATCCTCGCCATCAGGATTGTAGGCCAAAACAAACTCCCGCCCCTGCCGGCCGCCACGAATTCTTGAAATCAGTGCAGGCGTTAATTTAGCCTGGACCGCCGGATCTTCCGGATCGCCGATCGCTCCGTTCCGGTTGATAACGCCGGCCCGGCGCATTTGTTGCACCGCTTCGATAAGCCCTGATCCGCAGATGCCGGTAGCCACGCCGTTACCAATAACAGCAATCGCAACGCCTTGCTCATCTATGGTTACCCGTTCGATAGCACCTGGCTGAGCCCGCATGCCGTGAGTAATGCCGGCGCCTTCAAATGCAGGGCCGGCTGCCGTGGAGCAAGCCCACATTCTTACGCCGTCTTGCAAATATAATTCGCAGTTAGTGCCAATGTCTATCAGTAAATGCCGGCCGGTTGACAGGAGTTCCTCCGCCCCCAAAATAGCGCCCAAAGTATCGCCGCCGACAAACCCGCCTATATTGGGAAATAGAATGACCCGGGCCTGGGGATGCAGCGCCAGGCCGGCCTCGGCCGCCTCAAGCGCCACCGCGGTATTGCATACGGAAACGAAAGGCGACAGCGCCAGGTAAGAGACATCCAGTCCCAGGAACAAATGCTGCATGGTGGTATTGCCCACGATGACCGCCTTATAGATTTGGCTGCCGGCAACACTTTCTTCACTGCACAGTTTGGTAAGTAAACCGTTAATGGTAGTACCTACTGCTTCGCGCAGCAAGCTGCGATTAGCTGCACTCTGATTGGCAAATTCAATGCGTGAAATCACATCGGCGCCGTAACGGGCCTGGCCATTTTCCGCCGACACCAGCCGCAGCATGCTGCCTGTGGCCAAATCATACAGGGCAACTGCGATATTGGTCGTACCAATGTCAATTGCCACGCCATAGACAGGTACTTGCTCTTTCCCCGGTAATACCGCCAGAATATGCCGGTCCCATAGCACGGCAGTAACGGCTAACTCTTGCTGCCGTATTGTGGGAGCCAAAGTTTGCAGTTGCGGCAGCCCTAGTGTCAGTTGGGAAAGCGAGCAAGTTTCCTCCAGCTTAGCCTTTAGACGGTCCCAGTCACCCCGCTCATCCTGCAGGGTCGGTTTATCAAGGATAACTTGTACCTGCTGCACACCACAATATTCACTGTTAATCTGATCTGCAACAAATAACAGGCCTCCCTTCCTGTCAATATTGCCGTCAGCCTCGCAAACCAGTATCATATCCGGCTTTGGCTGAACCAGGCATGCCAGCCGGACGCCGGCAGCAAGTTCACCGGCACTGAGTTTTTGGTATTCTTTTTCAGTCGGTTCCGGCGCGCCATTAATAAATCGCACTTTACACTTTCCGCAGGTGCCCTGACCGTTGCAAATATTCGTCAGCGGCTGCTTATAACGGAGTAAAGTATCCATTAAGGTTTCTCCTGCGGCTACAGCCAATTGTTCTGAATTTACTTTAATCTGCATGATTTTCCCTCCTCCAATCCACGGGTTTAACCGGGAACTATCCGGACTAGGCCGGTAAGCGGTGTCTTTGCTGTCAACAGCTTTCATTCATCTGTAATTTTACTATGTGTTAACAAAAGCGGGACTCCCACTGGCATAAATATTGAAAAGTGTAAAAATTATACAGTGTCAATATAATAATAAATACATTTACTTTTAATGTCAAAGGTTCATATATTCACAAATATTTTGTTTCTGCCGGCTGCTTCTTTAACTATGACAGCTTGTAATATTAAAAAAGAAATATAATCTAGCGGGAGAAGTGAGAAAATACCGTTTATGTGCGAAGCTGTATAAAAACCTGTCAGGTTTGACTGACATTTTGTCATATAAAAAAACATTCCCGCAATCATTTTTAAGCTGATTCCGGGAATGTTGTCTTGTCACTTTATCTTACTTGTGTTGTCAGGAATATCGGCAGGGTCATATGAGAAACTTGGTCCTGCAGTTCTTCGATAGCATCAATATGACGGTCTTCATCATTAAGAATTTCCTCAAGTACCTCACGGGTGGCAAAATCATTAACTTCGCCAGCCATTTTTATGGCGGCATTGTAGGCGGCAATAGCGCCCTCTTCGGCGGTATGATCATAGTCAAGCATTTTGGGCACGTCACAGCCAATGTGAATCTCTTTTAAATTGGAAACAATGGGTGTGCCTTCGAGGAACAAAATCCGGGCAACCAATTTCTCGGCGTGCTTCATTTCCGAAATAGCCCGCTGCTCAAATTGATTGTGTAATTTGTCATAACCCCAGTTAGCACACATTTCAGAGTGGACAATGTACTGGTTGATCGCACTAAGTTCGTCAGCAAGAAGCGAATTTAAGGTCTCGATTAACTTTGGATTTCCTTTCATTCTGTAAAAATCTCCTTCCTGTTATGTAATTAGGCTTAAACCCTAGTTTTAACATACCATTTTTATCCACTCATTGCAATAAAAACTTACTATTTACAGGCTTATAAAAACCGGCAAGATTACGTTTGATCCCGCAAGTCTATGATCCGTTTGGCCTTTCCTTCTGAACGGGCAATCGTTTTAGGCTGCACCAGCCGTACAGCCGCATCGATGG
>JAEZQV010000264.1 GCA_023441125.1 Bacillota bacterium | reverse complement strand
CTGCCTTACCTCTATAATGGAATAAAACAGCGTGAAAGAGGTTAGCAACCGCCTTTGATATCGCGGCTGCCGGTATTGAGAAAACCAAAAGGCTGGCTGATAAAGTCGGCGTGCCGGTGCATGTCTTCAAAGCAGACATATTGGATTTTCGCCTGGATACTGCCTATGATATTTTATACTCCAACGGCGTACTGCATTATATCCGGCCCGAACTAAGGCAGGAGATTTTCACAAATTACCAGCAGCATACCGCACCGGGCGGCCTGCACGTATTGTCCGCCTTTGTAACCAAACCGTTCATTCCCCCGGCGCCGGAGCATGAGCCGAATGCCTACCCTTGGATTTCCGGCGAGCTTTTTTCCCTATACAGCCACTGGCTGATCAAAGAATGCGATGAACTGATCTTTGACTGCCATTCCGCCGGCATACCTCATAAACACGCCATGAATATCCTGGTTGCGGAAAAACCGCCCCGGCAGGCTGACTGATTTACTTATCGCCACCGGCGTTATTTAAACGCAGCCAAAGTCAAAGTTAGCCAGGGAAAGAAAGATAGCGCCGCACATTGACACCACGCTTTACCTGTAGTAATATAGTCGTAAATAAGAATTGCTGATCGGTAAACACCGAAGGCTGGGCCCTATACCGGGCTAGCCTGCGGTGTTTTTTTAATATTTAACGAAAGAAAGTGATTCCTCTGGTTCATTCCTTCAAGGCTGTACCCAATGCAATATGGCTGCTGGCCCTGGCGCATGGCATCGTTGATATGTCACCGGGAGCTTTTTATGCAGCCTTGCCGTTCCTAAAAGCAAAGTTTGCCCTGTCCTATGCACAAATAGGCTCTATTACCCTGATGCAAAGTATAACGTCTTCCATCAGTCAGCCTTTTTTCGGCTATTTAAGCGATCAGAAGCCCCGGCTCTGGTTGATGCCGGCCGGCTGCCTGATTTTAGGCCTGTCAATGCTGGGCGTACTATTCTCCCCTAGTTATTGGCAAGTTTTCCTGTTTGTTGCTTTAAACGGTATTGGGTCGGCCATATTTCATCCGCAGGCGGCAAAAACGGTCAGCCTCCTAAGTCACGGCTTCCTGGGAAAGTCGTTAAGTCTGTTTTCTGTTGGCGGCAATGCCGGCATTTCTCTGGGAGCATTATTTTTAGCTGCATTGCTTATATACGGGGAAAGCCTGTTATTGCTCCTTTATCCGCTGCCTTATTTAATCATCAGCCTAGTATTATTCCGTCTGGTGTTTCGTCTCCCCCGGCCAAAGACAGCCGTCAGCAGCAGTATCCGTTACTTAAAACTGTCGATAAATTGGTCACTGTTGGCGCTTATGGGAACCGTACTGACCAGAGCCACGGTGTCCTCCGGCATCAGCACCTTCCTGCCGCTGTATTATGTGGCATCTTTACAAGGCAGTGAATTCTATGCCGGGTTGCTGCTGACGGTACATCTGGCTGCCGGTGCTGTTGGTACAATTCTTGGCGGCACGCTGAGTGACCGCTGGGGCAGTAAACAAATTATGGTCTATTCGATCTTGCCGATTGCCGCCGCTCTCTTTCTGTTTAACCTGGTGACGGGAGCCTGGATTTTTATCGTGCTGGCCATAGCCAGCATACTGCTGGCCGCTACCGCGACCAGCAGCCTGGTCTTCATCCAGAAAATGATGCCGCATAACCTGGGCATGGCATCAGGATTAAATCTTGGGTTTAGTTCCGGCCTGGGCGCCCTGGGTATCCTGGCCATGGGCAGCGCCGCCGATCTCTGGGGCATGGCCCTGGCGTTCAATTTACTATCTATACTGCCGGTCATCGGCTTTATCCTGACGCTGTTTGTGCAGGAACCTGTTGAAAAACGAATTGAATTAGAAGTCTAAGAAGCCTAATATACCTAAATTTGCTTTCCTCCCCCTTATCATGGAAGGCCAGAATAGTCGTTTTTGTTAAAAAACCGATTGTTCCCGGCCTTCCTTTGTTTAACTGCTCTTTTATAGCCATCTGTCGCTACTCCCACTTGCGTCACATACTTCCTCGGGTTGATAAATTACATTTGTAATATCTACTTCTTCCTGGAATAACCAAACTTCTATAAACGCTTGAAAGTCATAATTTCTTATTTTCAGGCGTCGGTTTCCATGTCCAGGAGTTAGATTAATCCCAATTTCTTCTTTGATTTCCCGTAATGCAGCTTGAAAACTATCCTCGCCAGCCATTACGGCACCGACAGTTGTTTCCCACATATTAGGGAATATGGCCTTGTTAGGTGCACGCTTTGTAATTAAAAACTCTCCTTGGTTATTTTTTATCCATACAGGTACCAGCAGGTGGTATTCATCCAGAACATCCCATAGTTCCATCGAATCATCCCTTTAATTCTGCTAACTATGAATTCATAGTTCCAGCACATCCGCATAAGCGTACAGGGCAGGGGAACCGCCGGTATGAAGGAAAAGCACATTTTCCTCCGGCCGGAAATAGCCCCGCTGTATCAGGTCAAGCAATCCGGCCATGGCTTTGCCGGTATAAACCGGGTCAAGCAGTATGCCCTCGGTTCTGGCTAGCAGTTTAACCGCCGCCACCATTTCAGCAGTAGGCAGCGAATAGCCCGGTCCAACATAGTCATCAAAACAAACTACGGCTTCGTGCGGAATTTCGTTTTTTAGCCCTAAACGCGCCGCCGTTTCCCGGACAAGAGCCAATACTGTATTTTCCTGGGCAGCTTTGGCTTTGCTGATAGAAATGCCAAGGACCGGAATAGTACTGCTGCAGCCATAAAATCCTGTTACTAGCCCGGCTTGTGTCCCGGCGCTGCCGCTGGTACATACCACATAGTTAATATTCAGGCCTTGCTCAAAGGTCTGGGCCAGAATTTCCTGTGCGCAAGCGGCATAGCCGGTTGCGCCAATGGCATTGGAGCCCCCGCCGGGAATAATATAAGGCTTATGTCCTTGCTTTACCAGTTCATCAGCCGTTGCCTGCATCGCTTGGACTAAGTTGGTGCCGCTGGCCACAACCTTGATATCCTCGGCACCAAGCAAATGATATAGCAGGTTGTTACCAAGCGCATCACGCCGGTAGCTGCCTGCCACCCGTTCTTCCAATATCAACCGACACTTCAGGCCTTCTTTTACCGCAGCCGCCAAAGTTAGCCGGCAATGGTTAGACTGCAGTGCGCCGCAGGTAATCAACGTATCGGCACCGGCTGCCAAGGCATCAGCGACCAGAAACTCCAGCTTTCTGGTCTTATTGCCGCCTGCAGCAAGGCCAAGCAGATCGTCCCGTTTGATATAAATACCGGGCCCTTGCAGCCCAGCAGTCAAATGCTCTAGTTTTTCGATTGGCGTAAAAAATGCCGTATACCGCCGTCGAGGAAATCGTGCCAGATTCATAGGAATCCTCCTTTGTCTATCCATTATTTTTGGGGTTCATTAACCTTCCGGGCATGGCTTTTCGCCTCACCCTGTTTTGCCGAAGTGAGCATAGAGCTGGACAACATTATTGTAGTTCGCCTTTCTCACAGGCTGCACGGTATTTATTGACAATTCGGTGTCAAGCGCCACAACATACTCGTAATAATAAGATTGTTGGTCCGGTGAGTCGATTCTCGTCCTTGCTTCGGGTATGGGAACAGGAAATAAGCATTTCGGTTCATCCAATCACCTTCAATAAGATACTTAGGAGAAAAAAGGCCAAAGAGATTTTCACAACAATCTCTTTGGCCTTCATTATTTTCTGATCAGCCCATATGTAAGCACTCACGCCTTGTAAGCATAAGGCAGAGAACTTTATATTGCAGTCTTTTAATATTACTGCTATTAATTACAAATTTTAGTACGATTAACCAGCGCTGTCAATACAAATCCGTTTGCGCCGCACTTTCGGCAGTTTACTTACTTCTTCGATTTATATTGACAGTCCAAATACTCTGTAGTACTATTAATTCTATATTACTTTGAAAATTTTCCCTGTTAGCGTACGGCAATTTTTATAATGTTTTTTTATTAGCTGGTCATAAAAAGGTTGAAGGCTAATGCATATTTGGTCAAATATGCATTAGCCTTCAACCTTTTTATCCTAAATAAATAATAACAGAAAGCGAGGCCAGGCAATGAATATCAATTTAACCGAACCGGCAGTTGAACTCCGGGAGTCCAGACTGCGGACCATAACCGGCTATGAGGGGGACGCCGCCCAGCTGGTCAGCCGGAGCGATTTCGCCAACCGGGAACGCTCCTTTACCCAATGCGGCTCTTGCAGCGCTGACCAGGTTATGAATATGCTGACCCAGATACAGGACGCCGCCGTTGTTGAGCACGGCCCTGCCGGCTGCGCCGGCGACATTCCCACCCGCAACGGCGTCTTCCGGCTGGGCAACCGCCGTATGGGCTATAATGTCCATAATATCCAATACATCAACACCAATTTGAATGAAAAAGACACCATTTACGGCGGCGGCGCCAAACTGGAGCGAGCTATCCGGGAAGCCAAACGCCGCTTTGACCCCAAGGCCATTTTTGTCACAACCACTTGCGCTTCCGCCATCATCGGCGACGATGTCCCCGGTATCTGCGATGCACTGGAGGAAGAACTGGGAATTCCGGTAGTAGCCACCGTCTGCGAAGGCTTCCGGACCAATATCTGGGCTACAGGTTTCGATGCCTCCAGCCACAGTATCCTGCGCAAAATTGTTAAGCCAGCCCAGAACAAACAACCGGATTTAATCAATGTAATCAGTTTTCAGCACCGCTTTGTCTATGAAAGTGTTTTCCGGCAGCTTGGCCTGCGTCCCAACCATATTGTCCCACTCTCCAATATCGGGCAGCTTGAACGCATCTCGGAAGCCGCCGCCACCGTGCAATACTGTGAAACGCTCGGCAGTTACCTGGCCGCCGGCCTGGAGCAGCATTTCGGGGTACCGGAAGTCAAAGCCCCGGCGCCGTTCGGCATCAAGGCCTCGGATGAGCTGCTGCGCGAGATTGGCCGGATGTTTCATAAGGAAGCCGCAGTCGAAACCGTTATCGCCGCCGAAAAAGCGAAGATTGCCTCAGATCTTGACCGGCTGCGCAGCCGCTTGTCCGGCAAACGGGCTTTTATCGCCGCCGGCGGGCCGCTGGCCTACAGCATCATCGCCCTTGTCAGGGACCTCGGCATGGAGGTTGCGGGGACTTGTGTCTGGCATCATGATCAGAAATATGACAATGACGACGAGCGGCTCAACTTCCTGCGCTTCAGCGTCAATCATCACGGGAATTACCCGGTCGGGGTTTGCAATAAGCAGGCCTTCGAAGTAGCCAACGCCATTCATAAAGCGAAGCCCGATATTGCGATTTCCCGCCATATCACCACTGTCTGGGCGGCGAAGCTAGGCGTACCTTCCATTTTTGCCGGCAATGAACCGACCGAAATGCTGTATGACGGCCTCATCCGTTTTGGCCAGACCATTGATGACGCCATTGCCAATCCCGCCTATATCGAAAATGTGGCCAGACACAGTAAACTGCCCTATACCGACTGGTGGCTGGAGCAGAATACCTATTCATTTTTAAGGAGCGAATAACATGACTGATATTATCCAGAGTCCCCGCCACGGCTGCGCCCTGGGCGGACAGCAGACCGTGGTGGCCATAGAACGGGCCATTCCCATTTTGCACGCCGGTCCGGGCTGCGGCGCGAAACTGCACAGGGGTCTGGCGCTGGCCGGCGGTTACCAGGGCGCCGGCTATGCCGGGGCGGATGCCATGCCCTGCACCAATATGATAGAAAAAGATGTGGTGTTTGGCGGTACCGACAAGCTGCGCGATGTGATCGAAGGCACGCTGAAAATCATGGACGGCGACTTTTTTGTTGTGCTGACCGGCTGCACCGCCGACATCATCGGTGACGATGTCGGCAGTGTGGTAAGCGAATTCCAGGTACAGGGCGTACCTATTGTCTATGCCGAGACGGGCGGTTTCAAAGGCGACGGTTATAAAGGGCACGAGCTGGTGCTGCAGGCTATTATCACCCAGCATCTTAAGCCCGCCGCGCACAAAGAAAAAGGGCTTGTCAACGTATTTGCCAGCGTGCCGCGGCATGACCCGTTCTGGGAGGGAGATCTGCAGGAATTAAAAGAACTGCTGGCGGGTATCGGCCTCAAGGCCAATATTCTGTTTGGCTATAACAGCGGTGGCATTAAAGCCTTAAACGCTATTCCGGCGGCAGAATTCAACCTGGTCGTTTCCCCTCATATCGGTCTAAAAACAGCCGAACTGTTGCTGGAAAAATTTGCGACCCCTTATCTGCATATCCCGGTACTGCCGGTCGGCGGCAGAGAGACCTCCAAATTTTTGCGGCTTGTGGCCGAGTTCGCCGGCACATCCTCTCACCAGACCGAGGCCTTCATTGCCCGGAAAGAAGCTGAATTTTATCATTATATCGTCCGGGCCGCGGATGTGCTTACCGAATACCGGCTTAACCAGCCCAAGCGTTTCTATAATATTAACGACGCCGCCCATGCGTTGGCCTTTAGCAAATTCCTGGTCAATGAGCTGGGCTACTTTCCCATTCACCAGTTTATTAC
>JAEZQV010000260.1 GCA_023441125.1 Bacillota bacterium | reverse complement strand
AGCTACGACGCCCAGTACTTTTCCGCCTAGCACAGCTACCCGCATATAATGGCCTCCTTGCCGCAGCCATCGCGTTTGGCAGCCAGCCAGGCAACATACTGAGCCAGCGTAGCCGGCGCCAGGCCACACTCGCGCAGCACAGGCCGGACTCCGGCTACCGTACGGCAGCCGGCCGCAATGTCCAGCGTGCTTTGGGACACTCCAAGCAAACCGGCCTGCGGCGGGATAAGAGAGGTTACCACATTGGCGCCGGCTGCCAAACGCGCTTTCAGGCCGCTTATCCCCTCCACGTCCAGGGAAGCCGGTATTAATTTATCGGGAAACAGCAAGCGCATAACGGCAATAATATTAATTTCCCGCCAATTGCCGGCCGTGACCGTTTCAGCCAGCGGCGTACCCGGCTGCGGCACAAAACTCATGGTTCTAAGCTGGGCAGCGCCCAGTTCCTGCATTTTCCCGAGTGAATGCACGGTATCCCGGACGCAATCCCCAATGCCGACAAGCAGTCCTTCCTCGACCAGCAGCCCGTTTGTCCGGGCAAATACTTTGCCGGCCCACCGCCGGTCGTAACTCTGATTAAGCCGCAGCCGTCCATATAATTTGCGGTTATGAGTTTCCTGATAACAGGCGTACCAGTCGGCGCCGGCTTGCTTTAACCGCAGCAGCACATCCCGGGGTACAACCCCCGGCGAAATCATGACCGGCAAGCCGGTCTCCGCTTTCACCAGCCGGACAATGTCTATCAGGTCTTCATAGCCCGACGCGCTAGCCAGAAATGCAGGATCTTCCCCCATTGTCAGGTCAAGCAAATGCACGCCGTCGGCTGCCAGTGCGCCGGCAATAGCGGCAATTTCCCGCTTGGTTTTGCGGTACCGGGCGGGTTCAGCGTTGGATTTGCGATAAAAACAAAAGGCACATTCATTTCGGCAGTAGGTAGAAAAGTAAATAAAGCCATACAGAAAGACCTTATCGGCAAAATATCTTTGCCGCTGTACGCGGGCGGCCGCAAAGAGCAGTTCACGCTCTTCCGGACCGGTAAGCTGCAGCAAATAGATAAGTTCCTGCCGCGTCAGCTGTATGCCATGCAAGGCTTTATCCAGTATTGTCCTTAGTTTCATAGGTCCAGCCCCCGAAAGTTAAGTTAAATATTCAAGCGAACTCCATCCAGATAAGAAATGCTTTTTCCAACACTGCGGACATTTTTCCCGGCATTTTTAGCCATCGCCACCCGTTCCAAACCAAACCCCAGTCCCACCCAGGCGCCGGCCATGCCCCAGTTGCCGTCTAAGACGTGCGGCCCCATAGCGCCGGAGGCTAATTCCAAATCCCCCAGCATGACATCCACGGTATCGCCGTACACTACCGAAGAGGCCAGCTCCAGATGGTAGCCGTCGAGGCCGGCCGCCCCCATGACAACGGCGGCCAGTTCGGCGATTCTAGCCTGCCGCTGTTCTGCCGGCAGTCCCCATTCCACCAGATTTAGCATGGTAAATTCATTCAGGTGATGATTGCCCTGGGACTCTTTCCGGAAACAGGAGCCGATTTCAAAAATCCGCACCGGCGCCGGCCACAAACGCACTAAATCTTTTAGAATATAGTACAGATTCGGCGCCAGCATGGGACGCAGGCATTTTTTCTCATCCAGCCAGAACACCTGGGAAAAAAGCGCATGCCGGTCATCTATCGTCATTTTGGCCAGCATGCTTTTGGCCAGGATAACGGGCGTTGTTACCTGGACAAACCCTTGTTTGGCAAGCGCAGCCGCCAGTACCGCCTCCACTGCGCACAATGCGGGCCGCCTTTTTTCCGTTCGCAAAGCAGCGAGCTTTTGTTTGCCCGCCCTGACCAGGCCGGCTTCCGTTTGTTTAAAAGCTGTATCCCGTTCTTGTTCAGTGGCAAAAACAGGCGCCTTATCCGCCGCAGGGAAATTCAGCTCCGCCAATCTTTTCTGTTGCACTTCTGTCCAGACCAATGACACACGACCAGCTCCTGCCTTTTTTATAGCATTGCAAGCTGCCAGACCACCGGGCTTTGCATATATACCGGCGTGCTTTTCAAGCAATTTTGACCCAGCAGTTTAATTTTATTGTCCGCAAGTACCCGGCGGAGCATTTCGCCATAAGTCAAACCGTAACCGACTTCCACCGGTTGGGCGGCGCAAAGTCCGGCCTGGATCAGCGAGCCGGACGTCCGGCCGCACAGATGTACAAGGACTCCGTCCAGATGATTGTCGATACGTCTGAGAATGCTGCAGGAATGATTGCCGCTTAATTGAGCGTACAGCCGGGGACCGACTAATTCCAGCCCGCCGGACGGGTCCGCATAGGATATGACTTTCGCGCCCCGCTCAATCCCGGCGATAATATACCCGACAATACTGTCTTCAATCACCTGCAAGGTCTGCCGGATTAACCCGCCGTGTTTGGCCAGCCCTTTATAAATATTCATTTGATCAATCAGCATTCCCAGGATGGTAAAAGGTCCCGCAACATTCAGGGCAACTATGTGCCCGCTGTTTTTTAGTATTTCCACACTGTGCAATACTTCGCTGATACGGCCGCTCGCCAGGTCAATCTCCCCGATTTGGCTCAGCTGCTCAAGGCGGGTATATTTATAACCGTTTACCCGCGGCCCGGCGGCATCATCCGGAATGGTTACATTGGCCCCCAGCGCCTCGGCTTCCACCGTGACACAAAACGGCACCTTGCACAGACAGTCCTGCTGCTGGGCCATTTTCTGCCTGGCAATGGCGGCCATGGTATTCCGGTCGGTATGGGCATCATAAAAGGTTTTTCCCACCAAACGCACAAACGCCGGCGGTATCTCTTCCGGCAGCTCACCCTGGCATTGAAAACCAGCCGTATAATCCATTGCGGTCCTCCTTTTCCCTGCTTTGCTAGCGGGGGATTTCCTTCTGCGCCCCGGTCCGCCTGCCGCGGTTCAGCAATGCCGGTTTGGCGCCTTCATCGGCCGCATTGCCGACCGCCGTCCCCTGTATTTACTTGCCGTCAGGCAAAAACCTTTAATTAAGTGGCGGAGAGTCCGGGAGTCGCACCCGGCTACACGAATTTAGAGTCCGTGCGATCTCTTCGATCCACCCTCCGTGTAATACGGCGCAAAAGGAATCCCGTTCCTGCCGGCTAGGGAATTCCGTTCAGCGCTCCGGTTCGCTTATTTTTTTGGACCAGTAATCGAGACCCAAATCCGTCAGAATCTTAACCGCCTCATCATAGACCGCCAGGTATTCCGGCGTCGGCACCAGTTTGGCCACATCATAGCATTCTTCAAACGGTTTGCCCTTGG
>JAEZQV010000257.1 GCA_023441125.1 Bacillota bacterium | reverse complement strand
GCCTTACCAAGGACATTTTTGCCAGCGGCGCTGATAAAATCTATCTGGTGGAAGGTCCGGAATTTAAACACTATTCAACCGACGGCTACACCATTACCCTGACCGACCTGATCAATACCTACCGTCCTTCGGTGATTCTCATGGGGGCAACCAATGATGGCCGCGATCTTGGTCCCCGGGTCGCCTGCCGCGTAGGCACCGGCCTTACCGCCGACTGCACCAACCTGGACATTGATGAGGCCACCGGCCTGGTCGCCTGGACCCGTCCGGCTTTTGGCGGCAATATCATGGCCACCATCCTGTGCCCTGACCACCGCCCGCAGATGGGCACCGTCCGGCCTAAAGTGTTTAAGCGGCCCGAGCAGGATTTTTCCCGCACCGGTGAGATTATTACCGTGGCCAGTAAAGTAACACCGGCCGATATCCGCACCCAGCTTATCAAGGTCATCCCGGTGGGCAATGCCGTCTGCAATCTGGAAGAAGCCGAATTTATTGTTTCCGGCGGCCGCGGCATGTGCAAGCCTGAGAATTTTACGCTTATCGAAGAGCTGGCCAGTGTCCTGGGCGGCGCTGTCGGCGCTTCCCGCGCGGCGGTTGACGCCGGCTGGATACCGGCCATTAACCAGGTCGGCCAGACAGGTAAAACAGTGGGTCCCAAAGTCTATATCGCCTGCGGCATTTCCGGCGCCATCCAGCATTTGGCCGGCATGTCCTCGTCCGATATCGTCATTGCGATCAACAAAGATCCGGATGCGCCCATTTTCAAAATGGCCGATTATGGGATTGTCGGCGATGTGCTGGAAGTAATTCCGGCCCTGATTGCTGAGTTTAAGAAACTGAAAGCAGAATAACAGCGCTCCAAAATTCTATAACAAGAGGTGTTTCCTATGGTGCAGGATGTAAAATTTGCCGACATCAAGGTTGGCGATACCGCTAGCATGGCCAAGACCGTGACCGAGTATGACGTATATACCTTTGCCGGTCTCAGCGGCGACTTTAATCCGGTACACATCAATGCCGAATTTGCCAAAACCACCATGTTTAAAGAGCGTATCGCCCACGGTATGTTATCGGCCGGCTTCATCTCGGCCTTGCTGGGCACGACGCTGCCCGGCGCCAACACGATTTACCTGGCCCAGGAACTGGCCTTCAAGGCCCCGGTAAAAATCGGCGATACCGTAACTGCCACAGTAGAAGTTATAGAAAAAATCGACGCCAAAAACCGGTTAATCTTAAAAACGACTGTCACCAATCAGGCTGGCACTGTGGTGATAGACGGCAAAGCCACCGTAATGAAAAAAGACTAAGCCTCACGGACAAGCGGCGTTGTTTATCCGCCAACGCCGCTTGCATCCCGGGAGGTAAGCCAATATATACTTTCTGATAATGTAAAAAAAATCCGGGAGGGTCGTATTTCGTGGCAATTAATAAAGTCTTAATTATCGGCGCCGGCCAAATGGGCAGCGGTATCGCCCAAGTAATGGCCCAAGGCGGACTCACTGTTACTTTGCGGGACATTAAACCCGAATTTGTGCAAAAAGGCCTGCAAGCCATTGACAAGAATCTTGCCAAGGCTGTGGAAAAAGGGAAACTTGCCGCCGACGCCAAGGCGGACATTCTGGCAAGAATTTCAGGGGTTGTGGAACTTGATACCACCGTCTGCCAGGTAGATTTGGTCGTCGAGGCCGCGGTGGAAAACATGGCTGTAAAACGGGAAATCTTTCAGACACTTGATACCCTCTGCCCGGCGCATACCATTCTGGCGACCAATACCTCCTCGCTGCCGCTTACGGCCGTCGCCGCCACCACCCAGCGGGCCGACCGGGTGATCGGCATGCATTTCTTCAATCCGGCGCCCGTTATGAAGCTGGTGGAAATAATCAACGGGTTGGCCACCAGCGCGGAGACCTTTGCCAGTATTGAAGAACTGACCGTCCGCCTGGAAAAAACGCCGGTTAAGGTAGCCGATTTCCCCGGCTTTGTGGGCAACCGGATCATGATCCCCATGATTAATGAAGCCGTCTATACCCTGATGGAAGGCGTCGCCAGCGCAGAAGATATCGACGCCGTGGCCAAGCTGGGCTTCAATCATCCCATGGGGCCGCTGGCGCTGTCGGACCTAATCGGCAATGACACCGTGCTCTCGATTATGCAAGTCCTGTATGACGGCTATGGCGACCCGAAATACCGTCCCTGCCCGCTCTTGAAGAAGATGGTGCAGGCCGGGTATCTTGGGCGCAAAACCGGCAAAGGCTTCTTTGACTATACAAAATAATAGCCTGACATGAATACCGGGGAGTTATAAAAACTCCCCGGTATTCATGTCAGGCGCCGCAGCCAGATCCGCAAGCGTGATTTGCATCATAGGCACGCAATGCTGCCCTTCGCTATTATAGAAGCAAAGAGGTGACTGTTACCATGGATGATACCATGATCCAACTGTCCGGAAAAATCGAGGCATTGCGTGAACAGCTACATAAACGGGCTGCCAAGGCAGGTCTGAAACATCCCGACATTTTGCATCTGAGCCGTAAATTGGACGTGCTGATTTATCAGTATTTGCACTACAAGCGCCGGACCAAGACGCAGTGTAAATAACGGCCTGCTGCGGGCGGTGTCACAAGCCGCCGGCAGCAGGCCAAGCAGTCAGCTGGTACTGGTAAACAGCCAGATCCAGCCAGGCGCCGAATTTAAAGCCCGCCTTCGCAATAATGCCGGCCGTTTTAAAACCAACCTTCTCATGCATTCTTTTGCTGCTTGCGTTGCCGCTGTCAATCTCCGCTACCATGGTCATAAAATCCTGGTTGGCGGCAATTTTAATAATTTCTTGCAGCAAATGGGTGCCGACCTGTTTGCGTCTGTACTGTTTGTGGACGTAAACCGAGTCCTTTACCGTATATTTGAAACCGGACATATTTCTGTACGGTCCAAAGGTAGCAAAACCCCAGATCGTGCGGTCTGTTGCGTAGACAATGACCGGGAAACCGGTTTGCTGTTTCTCCCGGTACCATGCCCAACGCTCTTCCAGCGTTTGTGGGTGCCATTCATACACGGCTGTCGTATGGATGATGGCCTCGTTATATATTGCGAGAATTTCCGGTAAATCCTGTTCCTGAGCATGCCGAATCATAGCCAGCCCCCTTGCCGTACCACATTGTGATATCAGAAAACTTTATTTAGCGTTCACCACAGATTTCCGGCTGGATGTAGTGAGCGCAGTTGGCGTTGGTGCCAAAGCTCCGCTCACCCCCGCAGCATTGCTACCTATACAGGCAGAGACGTCCCCGCGCATGCAAAGACGTCTGTGCCTGTCACTAGCTATTCGCTTACTTTTTGGACCAGTAATCGAGACCCAAATCCGTCAGAATCTTAACCGCCTCATCATAGACCGCCAGGTATTCCGGCGTCGGCACCAGTTTGGCCACATCATAGCATTCTTCAAACGGTTTGCCCTTGG
>JAEZQV010000248.1 GCA_023441125.1 Bacillota bacterium | reverse complement strand
ACTGTGCATCCTGCGCAGCGCCACCGGCCACAAAGTTTTGGGAAATAGGCCGCGCGATAAAATAAAAATTCATCATGCCGGCCAAAGCCAGTGCCGCTGTCGGCACATCCAAATCCGGCCGCAGTTCGCCGGCAGCAACGCCTTTTTTAAGCGTATCGGTCAGGAAGCAATACACCCGTTCAATGTATTTGCGGATAATCCCTTCAAAAAACCGGGACGGATTAAGGATTTCCCCCATCAAAAACTTAGTCAGAAAAGGCTGAGTGCGGTGTATAGTAGTAACATGCCGGGCATACTCGACAATCTTTTCAACTGCCGAAGCTTTGCTGCCTGCCATTGAATCCAGTATTGCGCCGATCGGCGAAAATTGCGCCTCCAGCACGGCTGAATACAGGCCTTCCTTGCCGCCAAAATAATAAGAAATCAACGCGCTGTTGGTGCCTGCTGCGGTTGAAACCTCCCGGATAGATACACCGGCTAACCCTTTGCGGGCGAACAATCTTTCCCCGGCAGTCAGCAGTTTTTCTTTTACATCGGGTTCCATAATCCACCTCCATACAATTAGCAGTCCTGCTATAAAATTTAATTAATCAATCGATTAATTAAATTTTAATTCAAAGCATTCATACTGTCAAGAAAATTCTGCGTTTTACTGGTCGCTGAAACAGCAAGCAAAAAAATATAACTGGGTAGTCTTTTACCCAGTTATTACACCCGCGCTGTGTACTTGTACTAAGAGTGACAGGATGTTACTGTTATCGCCCAGGCTACAAGGCTTTTGCCGTTCATACCCTGAATTTACGAATCGTGTCATTGAGACCGGCAGCCATTTTCGCCAAAGCCTCGACGCTGCCGGTGACTTCATGCAGGCTGGCATTCTGTTCCTCGGCTGCCGCCGCCACCGTCTGCGTGCTGGCACTGGTCTCTTCCGCTACGGCACTGATATTTTGTATATTGCCCACTATGGCTTGCATGCCGCGGGCCGTCTCGTCCACGGCCCGGGTAATCTGCTCCATACCGGCCTGAACCTGGCCAAGCTGACTAACAATAGCCGCAAAATCCTGCTCGGTTTCAACTGCGGCAAGTTGTCCGGCATCAACCTCGGAATTGGCCTTGTTCACAACATTGACAGAGAACGCAATGTCAGTTGTCATCTTGCGGATGATCTCGCCGATATTGCTGGTTGCATCAGCACTCTGCTCGGCAAGCTTCCGTACCTCTTCCGCCACTACGGCGAATCCCCGGCCCGCTTCACCGGCGCGGGCGGCCTCGATAGCGGCATTGAGCGCCAGCAAATTGGTCTGGCTGGCAATATTGCTGATTACAGTTATAATTTCCTGAATTTTTGTCGAACCATCAACCAGGGAATTAGCCACTTCCCTGATATCTCTCATGGATTTTTCAACGGTCCTGTTTTGCTCAACCAGTTTCCGGATTAGATTCATGCCCTGATTCGCGTCAGCAACCGCGTGTTGCGTGCCGGCATTAATCTGAGCGGCACTGGCACTCATCTCCTGTGCGCCGGCAGTCACTTCTTCAATAACGGCTGATATCTCAGTAATGCTGTTGCTATTCTGCGTTGAGCCGCCGGCAATTTGCACGGCAGTGCCGGCAATAACTTCGGAGGTATGCAACTGCTCCTCCACGGTGGCGGTCAGTTCCTCACTGGCTGCAGCCAGCGTATCCGCACTGTTCCGGACCTGATCAACCATTCGCCGTAAAGCCAGTTTCATAACGGCAAGCGCTTTTACCATATCCCCCACTTCATCATTGCGGGAAGATTCAATGTCCAGAGTAGTCAAATCAAGCTCACTGACGGCCTGCAGTTCAGTCCGTACTGCGCTTATTCTGCGGACCAAATTCCGGCTATACCAGAAAATCAGGCTGAAAATGATCAGAATCGTAAGAATACTGGCACCAATAACCAGGTTAAGCACAAAATTCTGATCGGCATTTAACTTGGCAATGCGGGCGCCGGTTGCTTCGGACTGGGATTTTAAAACCGAATCAAATTGCGAATCAATTTGGTCGGTCTTATGCCGGATAGTACTTAGCAAACCAGGCAACCCCGGATCATTGCTCCTTTTCATGGCGATTACTTGCTGCATATCTTCCAGGTATGTGGCCAGCATATCCTGCAGCTTGCCACCTTCCTGCCGGGTGGCAGCCGCCGTGGACGTTGCGGCTACTTGTTTCACGGCTTCCAGGCTGCTGCCCAAATCCTTGCTTACATCGTCGGCATAATTGTCATCACTGTACAGCATAAAGCCACGGATATTGCCGATACCGCGGTGGAAATCATTCATGGCCTTATGAACGGCTATTGTGCGCTGTACCGGACCGCTGATGATGTTTTGATAGTCGGCCGATGAACTGCGATATTCGTATATGACTGTCCCCAACAGTAAAACCAGTAAAACTACTGTCATAGCAAATATTCCGCCAAGTTGCAGACCTATCGGTATTCTTTTCATGTTCAGTTCCTCCTTGTTCGCTTACAAGTACTCCGCGCGCACGCTACCGGCCTGATCGGTAGTTCTCCGTTTAGCGGAGCCGCCAAATTCTAAAAACAGCCGGACGTTTCAGTTCCGCCTGCAGCTTACTGTCAACTTCAGCGACTTTAACAACCTCATCCACCGTCATTGTAACCTGCACGCCGTCGGTATACATCAAAATTGAATTATTGCCGGCTGGCGCTCTTGCTCCATTTCCCCTCAACATATTGGCAGAATTCTGTGGCTGGCTGATTTTATGCGCATTTTCCGTTATGGGAAAATAGTTTACCATGGGTCCGGCGATGACCCCCTTAACAGCATCAACCAGAACGCCATATTGGGCAGTACCTAATCGAACGACCAATAATTGCTTTTTGTTCATAATATCCCCCTTGTTCCCGCAGCGCTTTAGCTATCTGCATAACCAATACTGAGCTGTATAGTTATAGCTTAAAGCAAATGAAAGCTGCCAACATCTAGCAAAAGATATACGCCGGCAATTTTTTTTGCCTGTACCTTTATATCTTTACCCGAAGCCGCGTCGGCAGCTGTACAAATTAATATAAAAATATATCTAAAGTAAGAGGAAATATGGGTATATGTGTAATATAATTATTATTTAGACATTATTGGGCGATATGCAATTGATTGTGGGGAATGAACCGGTGGCTCAGACAGACATCATCCGTATTTTGCTTGTCGATGATGATGAAAAATATCTTGCCTCCCTGCGCCGGCTGATGCAGGGCTATTTTGAAATCGTTACAACCAAGGACCCGGTCCAGGCGTTAAAGATATTCCGGCATCAGGGACCGTTTGCGGTTGTAATTTCGGATTACCGCATGCCGTTTATCAATGGCATAGAACTTTTTTCCCGTATTCTTGCCATGGACGTTCACGTCCAGCGAATTATGCTCACCGGCCATGCTGAACTGCAAATGGCTATTGACGCCGTAAATCATGGCAAAATCAACGCGTTTCTAACTAAACCCACGCCGGCGGTATCCATCCGGTCAGTCATTGCCGATGCTATCCGCACCTATAATCAAAACGTCAAACCAGTTCTTAAAGAAGCAATCCGGCCAGAAAACCAAGACAGACTAGTGGCGGATAAAGAAGCCGCCCCCGCGATCTATTCGCCTTTGACGGTAAAGGAAAAGGAAGTCCTGGCTTTATTAG
>JAEZQV010000219.1 GCA_023441125.1 Bacillota bacterium | reverse complement strand
CCAGAGGTCGGCCCGGTCGGCAATGTCACTGCGCATGCGGTCAATGGCTATGATGCGGGTGCCTTTTTGTTTGGCCTTGAGAATTCGTTCGAACATAAAGGGCGGAGAATCCGTGGCCGGATTGGCGCCCCAAACGACAATGAGATTACTGTTCTCGATATCGGGCGCCAATTGTGTGCCGCGTACCCCGTAAGTGGTCTGCGGCGCTAACACACCGAAAGATGTGTAACAGAGCGAGCTTACACTGGCAATGTTGGGGGAGCCGAAAGGCCACAGCAACTTGGCAGCTACCAGTTCATCGGCATTAAAATCCAGTAAGGACTGTTCGAATGCTCCCCGGCCGGAATGACTGGCGACTGCTTCAGGTCCATATTTTTTACGAATATCGAGCAATTTGTCGGCAATCAGATCGAGTGCTTCATCCCAGCTGGCTGAACGAAAATGCCCGTCGCCGCGTTTGCCTTCCCGGATTAAAGGGGTCTTCAACCTTGCCGGCGAGTAAACCACTTCGGCTGCATGCTTGCCCCTCAGGCAGATGGTCCCGTAGGGTGTCCCGGACAAAGGCTGTATGTCTGTCATTTTTCCGTCTGCCAAGGTTACCCTTACGCCGCAGCCACCGGGGCAAACGCCACATACAGCAGGTCTTTTTTCTACACTTCCCATGGCTCTTTAGCTCCTTTCAAACGTCAGTCAGACTAGAAATAGAAAAGGCCGGATCAGTTTACCAAGGGTAAACTAATTCTGGCCTTCAGATTTTCTGATCAGCAGATATGATTGATAAAAATTGTAACATACATTGTTATTCATGTAAACATTGGCCGGATGGATATGAGAAAACCGGACAGTAAGTGATTGGCAGAAGCATGCGTAGCAGGGGCCGGGCAACTATACTGTCAGCTGTTCAGGGTCAACCGGCCACTTGCCGTATTGTCTGGCGGCGTCCATCATGGCCAGCACATTGTGAGCCGGAGTGCCTATCGACAGTCCGCAGCCGCTGGATAGGATAAAGCCTTTCGGGCTGTCATAGGCTTGGCGCAGGCAGTCTTTGACTTCGGCGGCTACCTGTTCGGGTGTGCCTTTCCACAGGGTATAAGGCTTGACATTGCCGGCCAGACAGACTTTGTGGCCGACTTTAGCTTTGGCGGCGGCCAGGTCAAGCTGATTATCCAGACTTAGCACGGTAGCGCCGGTGTCAACCATATCCTCCAGAATCGGCATGGTATCGCCGCAGATGTGGAGAAAAGGACCGCTGCCCCACCGTTTGCTGATCCGGTCGGCGTATTGTTTCAGATAGGGCTTGGCAAATTCGCGGAAATGCCTGGCGCTGATTAAGGTACCCGAGGCGGTAGGTTCGGCGATACTGGGTTTAATGCCCATATCGCTCAGCACGTCAATAAACAGCAGGGCGTTGTCGGTAACATACTGCAGTAAGCGGTGGACCATAGCCGGCTTGCGGCAGAGGTCCCGGAGAAACCGGTCGGTGCCGCGGACGGCGGCGGCGGTGGTAAGCGGGCCGCCGACCGAGCAGCCGACGGCGGCCCGTTCCTGGACGGCGGCCTGGACAATTTTAAGGGCTTCCAGGATCAGCGGCAACCGTCCTGCACGGTACGGGTCGATTAACTCCAGCCGGTCAAGCTCCTGGTAATCGTCGAGCACCGGTACCGCTACATAGGGAATACCGTCAGCAGGAAAAGCCAGCTTGGTGCCAATGGCTTCGGCTAACCCGAACAGCCCGGGGCCGGAACCAACCGAGTCGGTCTCATACGTCTCGAAGGCCTGAATCTGCGCCTGGGCCATGAGCCGGGCCGAATGATAATACTGCGACATAGGGCCGCCGGCCAGACTATAGACTTGGTCGGTGACCAGAGGCATGCAGGGGAGCCGGTCCAGCGGCTGGCCGGCAGCAAAGGCCTTCAGCCGTTCTTTGGGGGTCATTTGATCCTTCCAGGTGGTTTTCATGGATTGTCCTCCCGTTTCTTTAGCTACAGCGGGTAATTTGCTAAAGGATTTTTTTATATATACATTAATAATTATCTATAATAAAATGAACTCCTGCTTAATTTTAGCAGGAGTTCATTTTATTGGTATAGAAAAAACATATCAATCTAATAAATTTTTTATAAGGGGAGTGTAAGTATGAGTAAACAGAATATTTTGGACGCTTTGGCCAATGCCGTTGTCGACATGGATGAGGAAGGGGCGCAAGCTGCGGCCAAAGAGGCGGTTGCCGCCGGCATTGACGCCTACGAGGCGATCACGGCCGGTTTGGTGAAGGGCATGAATGTTGTTGGCAACAAGTATGAAGAGCAGGAATATTTTATTCCGGAAGTACTGCTTTGTTCGGATGCCATGATTGCCGGCCTGGACATTCTCAAGCCGCACTTACCCAAAGACTATAACCAAAATGCGGAGAAAGTAGTTATTGGCGTTGTCCAGGGCGATACGCACGATATTGGCAAGAACCTGGTCAAAATCATGCTGGAGACCGGCGGTTTTGAAGTGTATGACCT
>JAEZQV010000145.1 GCA_023441125.1 Bacillota bacterium | reverse complement strand
TTGCTGTTAAGGAATGGAAGTTGCTTCCAATAATTCTCTATAGCTGTGGCCAAAAGTCCATCATACACCGTCGGAGTATTAAGTGCCGCCTCAGCTTCTTCAGCTGCAGAAAAGTTATTAATACCCAAAGCATTTAACCGAATGTTTAAGTTATTAATCTGATCTGCCAACTCCGCCTGCACCCTCGGCATCCATTTCGCATAGGCCGCATCCGAGCCGGGATTGGTATAGCGGAAATCGCCGTCGCTCTCGTCGCGGTTGATG
Source organism: Bacillota bacterium (assembly GCA_023441125.1). The sequence goes on along the minus strand of JAEZQV010000145.1, from coordinate 5,627 downwards.
CCGATCAGCAGACTGCCGGTCCCCAGCGGCTGGGTGATCTCCAGGCCGGCGGTATGGCCGCCCCAGGAGCTTTGGCCGATCTTGGCCGAGATGTTGGCCTTGTCCGGCCTTTTGGTGACGATGTTGATGACGCCGCCCATGTAGGTGCCGCCGAAACGGGCCGGGATATAGCCGCGGTAGACCTCGATCCGTTCGACGTTGTTGATGGGGATTGTCGAGATATCGACCGCCGCGTCGCCGCCGAGGTTGGACAGCACGCCGTCCACGAATACGCCTACTTGGGAAGCCGTGCTGCCCCGGACGCTGACGGTGGTATACTGGCCCTTGCCGGCCACGTAGCGGACGTGGACGCCGGGCACGTCCTGCAGCAATTCGGGCAGCGTCTTCTGCTCGCCCTTATAATCGGACGGCCGGATAATGGTCACCGTGCCCGGCGACAGCTTGGACTCCCAGTCCGGGCGCTTGGCTTCGACGGTAATGGCCTCCAGGCTGTAGTCCTGGGCTGCGCCGGTGTCTGTCTTCGCAGTTTCCTCTGTTGCCTGCGAAGGCTCGCTGCCGGCTTCAGCCGCAGAGACGATGCCGCCGTAAGCGGGCGTCAGACTGAAGGCTAGCGCCCAGGCGATACTCATCGCCAGGGCCTTGTTCTTTATTTTCCGTTGTCTCATTCCTTGATCTCTCCTCTTCCACTTTCAAGCATCAGTAATTTCTGAAAGATATAGTTTGAACCGACCTGCTTCCTCCCCCTCCTCTAACTGTCTTTACAAATAAAAAATGGATTTCTCATAGAGCCAACTCACCAAACGGCTAGCGTGCTGACTATAGGAGAAATCCATATACCCAAAGCTGATGACAGTAACCATACTGTCACAAGCCCATGGCCCGGACTGGTCAATAATCCCCTACCCATCTCTCGCAGGTCAACGGTGATTGCTGTACAGGCAGTTCTCCTGGCTCTGATTCATCACTCCCCCGGACCTTCCCAAGACCTTCGTCTCAGTGGCATTACCCAGGGGTGCTCCTCATTACAGTGGCGGGACCGCGCCGGCCTTACACCGGTCTTCCCTATTAAGCCCCGTAGGGCACCTGTACCTCGCTATATGCAGTTGGCTGATATGATTTCATCAACTCGCTTCTCGTTCCTACTTTCCGGTCTGATACGGATTGCTCAGATATTTACACGCCTTAACCGGTTTGCCCCGGAGATACTGCATCAGTTCGCCCGGTTTTGCCAGCCAATTGAGCCGGTGATATTCCCACAGCCAGGGAGCGGTTACCTTAATTGCATTGAAGCTGTCAAAATACCCCCAGCGGGCAAATACCCGGCCTGGACCGATATCCTGGCGCTGCTCCCACAGCTGCGTCAGGGGAACCAGTTGGTAACCGCCGTGCGTGCCAGCCAGGGCCGCATACAGGGCCGTTGCCGGTAAGGCCCGGCGGCTCCGGCCGGCGGCGGTAATCTCATGGCTGGCGGCACAGATGTTCAGTACCGGGTGCCCAGCTTCCAGCCGGACCCGGGAACCCGTCCACTTTTGCCAGCGCTGATTGCTGTAGGTTACCAGCATGTCCAGTTGCCCGGCGCCGTCAGGGGTTTTGCGCACGGCAGCCAGCACCCCCGTCAGGTCATGCTCGTGCTGTTCCCCGGCATGCCGGGGATAATATTGATAATAGCCGATAAAATAATGGTCGTCGCTTTCCACGACCGAGTAGTACATGGCCCGGTCAAGCGGGTAAAACAACAGGTTGTACCAGTTATTATTAAGCCGCCAGTCGAGGTCATAGTTGGCCCGGGTAAATATATTCTGCAATTCGGCCAGGCCGTCCCCGCGCGCCTGCTGACAAATGACCGGTGCCCACCGGCTGGCCGTATCGCCGGCCGGGGTTGCCGTTGCCGGCAAGGGCCAAGCCAGGCATATGTATAAAAGCACCAGGCAGCCTATGCTTTTTTTCATCGTTTTCTCCCTTATAGTCCAGTAAGCGGAAATTTATTTTTTGTTATATAACGTTATCTCGTCAATTGAATAAACTTCCATGTTCCAGGTACCGCCCCGGGGCGGAGACTGGACAAGAACCCCCTGGCCCACAAAGGCGATCAGATTGCCGGTGGCCAGAGCGGTTTCCAGCAGGCTTTGCAGCCTTGTTTCGGCAGTCCGGATCACAATGCTTTTCCCGGGAGTATCGCGGAGCTCCACCACCGCATAGCAGCTGTTGGAAGGAGCGTAGCAATTTATGAGGCTGACATGACCAAATAACTGAACATTCGGCGGCATTAAGACAACGCCGGAAACAGGCGGAGGGGCGGGGGCGGCATAACCAGTCTGCAACAAGGAGGTGGTTAACAGCAGCAATAAAATAACTGCCCGCAATATTCTGCTCATGATAGGAACCTCCAGATATATTTACTCAATTATCTTGGGTGTCAGCTTGATGACCAGTTCGGTCTCGGTAATCTGCCTGGAAGTGGAATGAAACAGTCCGCCCACAAGTGGCAACTGCCCCACAATGGGCACTTTGAAGGTGTCTTTGGTTTCCTGGCGCTGGATCAGACCGCCCAGCACAATGGTCACGCCGCTTTTCACCCGGAGGGTGGCGTCGGCCTGCCGGGTACGGATATTGGGGTTACCGTTCTTGGTGGTGTCGGTCTTATTGCTTACTTCCGGCTGGATGCGGGTGGTAATATAGCCGTCCTTGTTCACCGCCGGCGTTACCTCCAGCTTGATGCCGACATCCACATAGATTACCGAGATAATGGGAGTGCTGCCGGTGGTAGGCTGGGAGCTTTCCACCGCCAGTTTGTCGCCGATAAGAATTTTTGCCGTTACGCCGTCTAAGGTCGCAATGCGCGGACTGGCCAGCAGTCGGCCTTTTTTGGTTTCAATTAAACGATTGACAATTCCCTGGAGATTTACGCCGTATTTCCCCGTACCAATCCGGTATTGCAAGTCGTCATTGACCGGCGCGGACGGCAGTTTGGTCGAAGCTCCCCAATCGACACCAAGATTGGACAAATCATCACGGTTAATTTCGATGACCTGTACCTCGAACATGACCTGTTTCGGCGGTGTATCGATTTTGGTCAGCAAATAATTAATCTGGTCGTACAGCTCCGGGCTGCCCATAATTACCAGGGTATTCCTCAGCGGATCGGTTTTGATCTGATCTTCAGGCACCAGCGCGCTAAGCAGGGGCCTGGCCTGCTCAACCTTTAAGTAGTTCAACTGCACAACCAGGGGGTGTAAGGCAAAGGAGTCGGCCTGGTCGGCCGGCTCAGCCGCCGGCGGGATATCGCCGTTAACAACAGGCTGCGGATTTTCCGGCTTGTCCCCCGGCGATTCAAGTCTGTCCGGAAAAGCCAGCGCAAACCCGGGCAACACGATAAGCAGCAAGGCCAGCAATACCAAAGAAGAAAAATGACGCCAGCGGTAACAGGTCATGAGATTCACCGACTTTCAAGGAGTGCATGTTGTTCATCAGCATACCACTTGCCTCTTGATTTGCGTACTTATCTTCCATACGTAAATAAAAAGAAGCCCCCCGCGACACAAAAACGGCATACGGGGAGGCTTCTTGATTTATTCCGGGCAAACTACTGCCTGAATAAAATGCAAAAGATACGCAAATCCCCTCCCCATCGCTCGCAGGTCAACGGTGATTGTTGTACAGGTAGTTATCCTGTCTCTGGATCATAGCTAGCCCATACCTTCCCAGGACTCTCATCCCAGTGGCATATCTTTGGGTTTGCTCCCCATTACAGTGGCGGGACCGCGCCGGTATTTCACCGGACTTCCCTATTAAGCCTTCTCAGGCACCTGCACCATTGATCTATATTTAGTTTTTATTGTATATTTTGTTTAATTTTTGTTTGTTATCTATATTTTACCAAATATGCTTAATTTTGTCGAAGATTTTTTTTCTGCCAATTTCGACATATTTCTTTTATCGGTAGTTAAGCGCTCTAAAACAGAAGAGCGTGTCGGAAAACGTTTTTGCAAAACCACTTTCCGCTACACCCTTCTATGGCACCGAACCGGTATATTGTTATTTTAATGTTGATTGTAAATAACATTTAATTATTTCTTTGATAGTTTTTGGCGATGTCATACATGGAATCAGCCAGGGTCTTTGCCGGAACAGGTGCAAATTTTTCCGCAGGCTGCCGCTCCTCCAATAGTTTCCCCTGTTCACTTAATACCTTTGTCCCGCTGACTGAATACAGCTTCTGCCTGATCTGAAAAACCAGCTCTATTTCAACATAAGCAACTTTATCGTCTTCAGTCAGTTTTTCTTTGTACTTTTCGTTCAAAGTGCCGCTAACTTTCGGATCGGTAAATGTGGTCCTGGTCAGAACACGTACTAAATTTTTATCGGCTTCATCAGAACGCAGCGATTTCGGGTCAAACTCATATATGGCAATGTCATTGGCAAACACTGGATACCAGCGCGCTTTTTCAATTTCCTGTTCGGTTGGTTTGGGCCGGACGCTGATCTCCCAGGCTAATGGCGCAGGTGAGGACGGCTCCACCGCCTGTACAGTAATACCTGTAAAGAACCAGCAACACAAAGTAACCAGAAGTATCCTTTTTTTCATTTTTTGCACTCCTTCCGCTTCCTGGTAAACACCGGTGACAAACATCAGCAAACATCGGGACGATTCTTTTGCTTCCTAGAGTTTAAAAATGAGATTTGGTAATATTCTAATACCTAGCTAATGTCAATCGACAGTCGCAGGGACGGCGGGACAGGTTTAGTGTCCCGCTTTTCACACAGTCGCCGGCAGCTCTGCCCGCAATGTCTGTAATCCCCGGTACAAATCGTTTGGCCCGCTAGTTTAGAAAGTATACTTGTAGCTTAATGTCCAGTTAAAGGGCAGGTCCAGATTCTCATATTTGTTTAGAGAATTTTCCCGGTCAAGTATATTGTATAAATTCAAAGCGACCGTTTGGTTACGCTCCGGCTGATATTGAACTACGGCATTTAACTGAATGCGGTCCGGGACATCATTGAAGACACCGTTTATTTTATAAGCGCTTGTTTCCCGGTCACCTAAGAACAGGAAATTAAGGTTGCTCAACCATTTATCCTTGTTGTAGGTTACCCCGGCAGTGGTTTGTACCCGGCTGTTACATTGGGTCCAGGAACCGCTTTCATTGTTCTCGGGATTGGAATAACTAAAGCCGATATTATATTTCCAATTATCATTAGCAATCTTTACATATTCCACTTCCACACCGGTGTTGCGGAAATCACCGGAGTTAATCATATACTCAATACCCTTATCTTCTTTCCAGACAAATTGGTCTTTTATATCCATATGATAAACCGCCAATTTAACAGACTGGTTTTTGTCGATCACCTTTAACCCGGTCTCATAGTTCCAGCCCTGTTGGGGTTTTAATCTGCTGAAAATACCGCCTGGCTGTGTGAAATACTGATTTATTGCCGGCATTTGAAATGACTTGCCGATATTGGTGTACCAGGAAGTATTGTTGTTGATTTTATACAGTGTCTGGAATTGCGGCAAGAAAGTGCTTATCGATTTGGCGTAGTCATCAATAAAATGCTCGCGCAGACCTAAGGTTGCACTAAAGTCAGGATTAACAGCGTAGGTATACGCACCATATACGGCGAGG
>JAEZQV010000124.1 GCA_023441125.1 Bacillota bacterium | reverse complement strand
CCCGGTGAACAACGCGCAGCAAGAGATCGCCATACAGAACACCCATAATGAAATCATTGAGCAGGGGCAGCGTCAGCGAAAATCCCGGCGATTTTTCGCCCCATAACGATACTACGGGTACGTGCGGCAGGCCGGCATCCTGCAGCGCTTTGCGCATAATGGCCAGATAATTGCTGGCCCGGCAGCCGCCGCCGGTCTGGGCCAGCAGGACAGAGGCCCGCGCCGGGTCAAATGTCCCGGATTTTAGGGCGCCGATCATTTGTCCCACAACCAGAATCGCAGGATAACAAGCATCATTATGCACATACTTTAACCCTTCTTCCACCGCCAGTTTATCTGGCACTGCGGGAATAATGGCCCGGTAGCCGGCTTTTTGCAGACTGGTTTCAAAGAACTGAAAATGAACCGGCGACATTTGCGGCGCCAATAGCGTATGGGTTTCTTTCATACCGGCGGCAAAGACCGCTTTGACGGAGGGGACGGGCTTTTTCCCCCGCGGCTGGACGGGCGCGGAATTCTTTTGCCTTTCCTGCAGGGCGGCCAACAGTGACCGCACCCGGATACGCGCGGCTCCCAGATTGTTGATTTCATCCAGTTTAATGACGGTGTGCAGTTTCCGGTACTGATCGAGGATTTCTCTCACCTGATCGATGGTCACTGCATCCAGTCCGCAGCCAAAGGAATTCAGCTGAATGAGCTCCAGCTGGGGATGCTCAAGGTGGGCCACAAAATCAGCCGTGGCATACAGCCGGGAATGATACGCCCACTGATCGACAACGCGCAGCGACTGCGGCGCACTTGCCAGGTGCCGGAGCGAGTCTTCCGATAATACGGCCAGGCCCAAGGACTGCAGCAGTTCCGGCAAACCATGGTTAATTTCAGGATCAATGTGATACGGCCTTCCGGCCAGAACAATACCGGACCCGCCATGGGTTTGAATATAGTGGAGCGTTTCTTCCCCTTTTTGCCGGACAGCCGCTTGATAGGCGGCCTGTTCGGCATAGGCTTTGGCCAGGGCCTGGCGGATTTCCCGTTTTGTCAGGTTTTCGCCGGCCAGTTCCCGGTGGAGCCTTTTGGCCAGCCGGTCCGGATGGTCCAGCGGCAAAAACGGATGCCAGAACGTAATGTCGCCCGTTTGCACGGCTTCTACATTGGCGGCAATATTCTCGGGATAGGAAGTTACAACCGGGCAGTTGTAACACGCGCCGGCTTTATGGTTTTCGCCGGTGTTGTGGGGAATAGAGGGATAAAAAATCTTTTTCACTCCCTGGCGGATCAAATCGACGATATGTCCGTGCGCCAGTTTCGCCGGGTAGCAAACGGTCTCGGACGGGATTGTCCCCAGGCCCAGCTCATAGAGCTGGCGTGAAGACGTGCCGGACAAAACGACGCGATAGCCCAGAGCGGTGAAAAAAGTAAACCAAAAAGGATAATCTTCATACATATTCAGCACTCGGGGGATGCCGATGACGCCGCGCGGCGCCGTCTCGTCCAGGGGGACGTACTGAAAGAGCCGTTTGTATTTAAAGGCGTACAGACTGGGAGTCTCGCCGCCGGGTTTTTCCCGGCCCGTTCCCCGTTCGCAGCGGTTGCCGGCATAGTATGTTTGCCCATTGGAAAAATGCTGCAGCGTAAGCAGGCAATGATTGCCGCAGCCATGGCAGCGGCGGGTGGTGGTCGTGGCGGTAAAACCGGCCAGTTCCGCTGCCGGCAGCAAAGTGGCTGTAGCCTGGTCCCGGCAGCGCTCCCGGGCCAGTAGCGCGGCGCCGTAGGCGCCCATGATGCCGGCGATGTCAGGCCGGACAACGTCCCGGCCGATGATGCGTTCCAGGGCCCGCAGGACGGCATCGTTATAGAAGGTTCCGCCCTGCACGACGATCTTTTCGCCCAGTTCCTCGCTGTTTTTCAGGCGGATCACTTTAAACAGGGCGTTTTTCACCACCGCGATCGCCAGCCCGGCCGCAATGTCGCCAAGGCTGGCTCCTTCCTTTTGGGCCTGCTTGATCTTGGAATTCATGAACACCGTGCAGCGGGTGCCGAGCTCCACCGGTTGCGAAGCTGTCAGCGCCTGCCGTGAAAAATCACGGACCGTCATGCCCAGGGACTGGGCAAACGTTTCGAGAAAGGAGCCGCAGCCTGATGAGCAGGCTTCATTCAGCATGATCGAGTCAATGACACCGTCCCGGACAAAAAAGCTTTTCATGTCCTGGCCGCCGATATCCAGGACAAAGCTGACGCCAGGCAGGAAATAATTCGCGGCTTTCAGATGCGCGATGGTTTCCACTTCCCCGATATCAACCTGAAGGGCCGCCCGGATTAGCCGCTCGCCGTAACCGGTAACGGCCGAGCCGGCGAGCCGGACAGTAGACGGCAACGCGCTATACATTTCTTTCAGCGCCTCAATCGCGGTTGCCAAGGGTTTGCCCCGGTTGCTGCCATAGAAGGAATAGAGCAGCCGGTCATCCGCAGCGATCAGCGCCAGCTTGGTGGTGGTGGACCCGGCATCAATCCCCAGATAGGCTTTACCCGTATAACCGGCGAGATCCCGCTGCGGTACGGCATGCTGCGCATGACGGGCCTGAAAGCGTTCGAATTCTTCCCGGTCCGTAAACAACGGCGGCGTTTTCTCCCCGTCGGCGGCAGGGGCGCGCAAGGCATGAATTCTGGGAAGGCGTTCATAGAAGCATTCGGCTAAGACCGGTTTCTCCCGGGATGACAATGCCGCCCCGATCGCGACAAAGTAGGGAGAGCTTTCCGGGGTGATGACCTCATCAGCCTGTAAACCCAGCGTCTCTATAAAACGCCGCCGCAGTTCGGATAAAAAATAGAAAGGTCCGCCTAACAGCGCGACTTTGCCCCGGATTGGCCGGCCTTGCGCCAGGCTGCCAATGGTCTGGTTGACGACCGCCTGCAAAATGGACGCCGCAATGTCCTGCTTGCAGACACCTTCGTTCATCAAGGACTGAACATCGGTTTTGGCAAAGACGCCGCACCGGGACGCGATCGGATAAATGGTTTGATGCTGCTTGGCCAATTCGTTCAAGCCGGCGGCGTCTGTATGAAGCAAAGCAGCCATGTGATCAATAAAAGCTCCCGTGCCGCCGGCGCAGACCCCGTTCATGCGCTGCTCCACCGCCCCGTCCAAATAAGTAATCTTGGCGTCTTCCCCGCCAATTTCAATGACCGTATCGGTATGGGGGATGATTTCTCTTACCGCCTGCGTGCAGGCGACGACTTCCTGGACAAAAGAAGCGTCCACACATTTAGCGAGGCCGATGCCGGCCGAGCCGGTGAACATCACCGACAGCAGCTTCTGCGGCGTTGCCGCGTGCGCCTTGTCAATCATGGTCTTAAAGGTAGCGATAATATTGGAAAAGTGCCGGAGATATTGCTGGAAGACAATGCGGTTGCGTTCATCCAGAATTACGATTTTGATCGTGGTGGAGCCCACATCCACCCCTACCCGGAACGTGCCGTCCATTTTTTTCTCCCCTACATTCATGAAGCTCGCCCCTGTTTGTGCATTCTGCCTGCAGCTGCCGCTTCAGCATCCAGCGGATTCACCGTCCGGGTAAGCCGGAGGGTGCATCATAACGTCACAAAAAATGGTTAAACTAGCTTCATGAAAAATTTTATTGTTTATGGAATGATCGGCTGGTGCCTTGAAATCATCTGGACAGGGGTGGGGGCCCTGCTGTCCGGAGATCCGCGGTTGACCGCCAAAACCTATTTATGGATGTTCCTAATCTATGGTTTAGCTGTTTTTCTTGAACCTGTCCACGACCTTATCCGGTCATGGCCCACACTTGTACGGGGCCTTTTCTGGATGCTGCTGTTCTTTACTATCGAATATCTGACCGGTTGGCTATTGCGCTTTCTCGTCGGAGCAAGCCCCTGGAATTATGCAGGCGCGGCCTTGCAAATTGACGGACTCATACGGCTGGATTACGCCCCGGTCTGGTTTTTGCTCGGTCTGCTCTACGAAAAATTGCATGACAGATTGCCGCGGGTCATTGCCCGTTAACCACATTCACCACTTATTCTTACTTCAAGTTATGGACGGGTGGCGGCTGCTATGACGGAAAATACCGGATTCCCCGCAAAAAAAGGTCAAATTGATTGTTATTAACAACTAAATGGATTAAAAAACAGTGCAGTGACGGTGGATACAGTTTAATTGCAAGAGCTTCGGCAGCTGGCCAATAAAACCCAGGGTCTGCAGGCCACCGTCTAATTGTCATTGACAACAACAATTAATTTAATTTTATAACCCGTTGCAGGAATAGTCAATCATTTCTCAGCTTATTATGATCTTAAAATGCATGATTGGGCCGTAAGCGACAAGGCGGCCGGCGTTATAAATTCGCGCAGCGGCGCGGCGACAGTGCCGGCTTGCGTGGCATACACGGTCTGATGTACGGGGCTTATAGTTACTGCCGTGAACTGACAAGAAAACTAGTTGATTTTTCCAAGGCTATGGACTATACTTAGACTGAAAATTAATTGTTAATAACAACTATGTGAGGGTAACGATGATTAATGACGGAGCAGCGCTCGATAATATCGGCTTCTTTATCAGCAGGACCCAATCCCAGATCAGAAAGCTGTTTCTTCCCAAATTAAGACCTTATGGCATTACTCCTGAGCAATGGGTGCTATTTGCCACTCTCTCGGAAGAAGAGGGGATTTCCGTTACCGATTTGTCCAGTGTGTCTTTTAAAGATAAACCCTATACGACCCGGCTCATTGACAATTTGGAGGAACAAGACCTTATCCGGCGGGAGGAAAATCAAAACGATAAGCGATCGTCGCTCATTTTCCTGACCGAAAAAGGAAAAAAACTGCGGGAAGAAGTTGTCACGATGGTTCAGGAATTTCATCACTGGATGATAGAGCCCTTGAGTGAAAAAGAGGTGCAAGAGCTTAAGCACCTCCTGAACAAAGTATATGTTCATATTAAATAATTAAAAAATAGCGGCAGGAGTTTTTTTGTCCATTTATATGTCAATGACAACTAAATGCCAAACAGCTTACCTGTAAAAGCGGGCGCCGATCATAAACAAAATGATCTTTATAATTATGAAAAAGAATCATACTAATATTAGCTGCGATGACTAACGAGAAATCGAGGCAGCCAAACGGCATTAACAGGCGCTAAGCCGGAGGTGAAATAGTATGGGGCGTTATGTCCTTTTTTTTGAGCAAATTAACCGTTCCAGCCTGCCGTTAGTGGGAGGAAAGGGGGCCAATTTAGGCGAGATGACGCAGGTCGGTTTTCCTGTTCCCGGTGGTTTCTGCGTTACCACGCTTGCGTATCAGGACTTTATGGCCACCAGTCCGACGATGGCGGTGTTTCTTCGCGAATTGAGCATGCTTGATGCCGCCGACTTACAGCAGGTAAGGAAAATAGGCCAGCGCATACGGGAGCATTTGCACCAACTGCCAATCCCTGAAAATATTACGGCAGAAATTCTCCAGGCCTGGGGGAAAATGGGAGAGGAAAATTACTATGCCGTCCGTTCCAGTGCGACAGCGGAAGATCTGCCCAACGCCTCTTTTGCCGGCCAGCAGGATACCTATTTAAATATTAAAGGCCGGGAAGAACTGCTGACGCATGTCCGCAAATGCTGGGCCTCATTATTCACCGACCGGGCCATTGCCTACCGGGCCAAAAACGGCTTCGACCACCGGGAGGTGTACCTGTCGATTGTCATTCAACAAATGGTTATTCCGGAAGTTTCCGGAATCATGTTCACCGCCGATCCGGTAACCGGCAATCGGACCGTTGTTTCCATCGACGCCAGCTTTGGCTTGGGTGAGGCGCTGGTGTCCGGCCTGGTTACGGCCGATTTATATAAAGTCAAAAATCAGGACGTTCTCAGTAAGAAAATAGCGCGGAAGCAACTGGCCATTTATGCTAGACCGGAGGGCGGCACTGTCACGACCGAACTGCCAGCCGAGCAGCAAGCGCGGCAGGTCCTGGCAGACCGGCAGATTATTGACCTGGCCCGGTTAGGCAAAAGAATTGAAAAGCACTATGGCCAGCCGCAGGATATCGAATTCTGCGTTGCCCAAAATAGGTTTTTCATCGTGCAGAGCCGGCCCATTACCACGCTGTACCCGTTGCCGGATGTGCCGGAGCAGCCGGTACGGGTTTTCCTGTCGTTCGGCCATGTGCAAATGATGACCGATGCGATGAAGCCGTTAGGTTTGTCAGTCTTAAGGACCATATTTCCGCGACAGATAGTCAATGCCGCAGGAGGAAGAATTTTTCTGGACCTGTCGGATATTCTGCACAATAAACTGGCCCGCCTGATTGTCCCCAAGCTCTTAAGCAACGCCGATGAAGCCATGAGCCGGGCGATTGACGCGATTGTTAAGCGTCCCGAGTTTCTTAAAGGAGGGCCGGCAAAAGAGGCAATCACCGTTTCGGCGGTGGGAAAAATGCTGGTGCCGCTCCTGAAGCAGGTTTGGACAGTCCTGCGCAGCGGGGACCCGAAGCTGGGCAGAGAGCAGGTTGACAATTTCCTGCGGCGGCAAATAGCCCAAACCCGTCAGGCACTGAGCGAGGCGCGGGGCGCTGAACGGATCAAAGCGGTGCAAAACCAATTCGATGCCATTTTTTCGACGCTTATTCCCAATATCGGGCCTTATCTGTTTGCCGGTCTGCTTGCCAATGTCCTGCTGAAAAAAATATGTACCCGTAAGCTTGGCGGCCAAACAGAGGTGGATCAATTAAATAAATCGCTGCCCGGCAATGTCACGAGCGAGATGGGGCTGGCGCTGGGGGATTTGGCTGACAAGGCGCGGGATTGGCCGGCTGTTCTGGAATATCTTAAGACGGCCGCGGATCAAAGCTTTTACCGCGGACTGGATGAGGTGGCGGGCGGAAGAGAGTTTAAAGCCGCGTTTGCCGCGTTTATTGACAGCTATGGCCTGCGCTGTCCCGGTGAAATTGACATCACTGCGCCGCGCTGGCAGGAGACGCCCACCCGGTTGACATCCGCTATTGTCAGCCATATCCAAAGTCTGGAGCCCGGTGAACACCGCCAGCGGTTTGCGCGGGGGGAAAAGGAGGCGGAAGCGGCTGCCAGACGCATTTTGCAGGCGGTAGCAGGAAACTCTTTTCGCGCAAAACGGGTTTCCCGTCTCATTACAGTATACCGGAATTTAGGCGGACTTAGGGAGCATCACAAATTCCTGCTAATTGCCATCATGGGTCACTGCAAACAAGCCATTTTAGAGGAAGCCGGGAAACTGGCGGAGGCGGGCGTTTTGGAGCAGGGCCAAGACTGCTATTACCTGACCTTGGACGAATTATACCAACTGCTGCAAGGCAAGGTTACTCAGCCGGTTAAAGAGCTGATTGCCGAACGCAAGGCGCAGTACCAACGGTATCAGGACTTGAAGCCGCCGCGCGTTATGACAAGTGAAGGTGAGATCGTCGTAGTTCCGCCGCGCCGGGAGCATGTTCCGGCAGGAGCCCTGCTGGGCAGTCCCGTATCGGCCGGGGTCGCCGAAGGCGTAGCCCGTGTTATTTTCAGGCCGGAAGAGGCGGTGCTGCACGCCGGGGAAATTCTTGTCGCTCCCCATACTGACCCAGGCTGGACACCTTTATTTCAGTCGGCCATTGCCGTTGTTACGGAAGTTGGCGGGTTAATGACCCATGGGGCGGTTGTGGCCAGGGAATATGGCATTCCGGCCGTGGTGGGGGTTGATGATGCCACAAGGCTGATCAAGGACGGCCAGCGCATACGGGTTGACGGAACGCACGGGCTGATTGAATTTATCAGTGACGCAGATGAATAACCATTGGCTGGTGTTCACCGGCGTACTCTCGTACTACATGGTGCCGGGTATAATGGGGGTTATTTTAACCATGACCATGGTCATGATCACCTCGATGGCCATTGTGCGCGAACGGGAATACGGCGCCATGGAGCAGCTGATTGTGACGCCGATGAAAAGCTGGGAGGTGATGCTGGGTAAAATCAGCATTATGAAGTTTCAGAAAAAAGTTGCTTAGAAGCTGTATGGCATTAGAACTGCCTGCAACTGTATAAAGAAAAGCCGCCCGTTTTTGAACTGCATCCTTACCTGGGGTGCAGTTCAAAACAGGCGGCTCTTTTAAGACGATGCCTATTGCTGAGGAACGGAAAAATTTCCATATTGATGGGCCATAGTCTGCTGCTGGGGAGCGCCGTATTGGTTCTGCTGATACATGCCGGCCTGGTTCCACTGCATTTGGTTATTGGCGGACGTGTTTTTCAGGCTTTGCACCACGTTCGACATTTCCGTTATTTTGTGCTGGAGGGCGCCTAACACATAGGCGGTCATATCCAGGCGTTCGTTAACGGCCTGGTTAATGAGCTGGGCGGACTGAGAGACCTGACCGGCCATGGTGCGGATCGTCTGGAGCGAGTTGATGGCGTTCTGGGTGTTGCCGGAATTAATGGACGCAATAATATTATCGCAGTTAAAAACAATATCCTGCGACAGAGAGCTTGTCCGGTTGACGGCAGTTAACAAAGACTGGGCATGGTTTACGGCATGCTGAAGAAAGGGATTTGTTTGTTGAAACAAGTGCGTCGCCTCCTAAACATTTATAGTATAGTGATTTCTGTTTCGCTACAGCTTTATTCATCCAGTTTATTACAGGTGTATTGTTTCTTGCTGCCAATGAATAAAGCAGGACGGTAGCTGCGGAGCCAGGCGAGATAAAGGAGGCGGATAGTGCTTCAATAGGTTTTCTTTACTTGTATGTTGTACGATCGCAGCTTTTTGTAAAGGGTAGTTCGATCGATATTTAACCTATGAGCGGTGCGGGAAATATTTGAATTGCACTCAATTAACGCTTGCGTTATTCTGTCTTTTTCGGATGATTCCGGCGAAGCAACTGGGGGCTTGCTGACATTCGCGCTGTGTTTTTTATCCCAATATTTCCGGATGACTTTTTCTGTGATTACTTTCTCGCTGGCTATTATTACCAGTCTTTCGATAAAATACATGAACTCCCGAACATTGCCGGGCCATTGATATTCGTCGAGACACGCATAGGCTTCAGGGCTGAACTCAAACTTTTTCTTATATTTCTTTTTGAATAACTCCACAAAATGATAGGCCAGCAGCTTAACATCACCACTTCGTTCGCGTAGTGGCGGCAAGTCGATGGTCAATAGTTTTAACCGGTAGAATAGATCTTGTCTGAATTGGTTAGCGTTAATTAATTCTATGAGGTCTTTGTTGGTTGCGGCAATGATTCTTACATCGACAGGAATAATTTTGTCATCGCCGAGGCGCATGACCTGCTTTTCCTGCAATACTCTCAGCAGGCGATTTTGTCCGTATTTATCCATTTCAGAAATTTCATCAAGAAAAATAGTGCCGCGATGCGCCATTTCAAAGAGGCCTTGTTTGCCCTTTTTATTAGCACCGGTAAAGGCTCCTTCCACGTAGCCGAATAACTCACTTTCCAGCAAATTTGGCGGCAGGGCAGCGCAATTTATGGCAACAAAGGGACCGTTGCTGCGCTGGCTGTTATTATGGATGCTTTGGGCGAATAATTCCTTGCCTGTGCCGGATTCGCCATAGATTAAAACAGTGGCATCGACTGCGGCGATCTCCTGGGCAATCCGCTTGATTTCAACTAACTCGGAGAAGTGCCAATGATGTCTTTAAATTGGTATTTGGCAATGAACTTTCGGGCAAGAACATCATTACGAATCTTAGTTTCGATTTCTTGAACGCGCGTAATATCCTGAAAGGTAATGATTGCTCCGGTAATTATCTGATCGACAATTATGGGGGCAATATTAAAGCTCAGCCAACTATTGTTTACCTGAATCGTTTGTCCGATAAATTCCTGACCGTTCTGTAAACAGGGAGTAAGGTTGATAAAGCTGAGGATATTGTCCAGGTTCTTACCCAGAGTTTCCTTGGCAGTGAGATTGAGCAAGCGTTCGGCGGTAGGGTTAAAGACTTTGATAATTCGGTCTTGGTTTACACTGATAATACCGTCTGAGGAAAAGTCGACAAGTGCTCTGAATTCCTGGGCATGCTCCTTCTCTATTTTTCGTGCCAAGATGATCTTCTGGGCCTCAAAGAGGGCGGACTTTATTGAAAAATCTCCGGATTTAACAAGTAGCGTTTTTAGCCCCCGGCGGGCCGCTAACAGCACGGAGCGTCTGCCCCCGGCAACAACGTCGACCGTATTAATGTCAATTTCTTCATTTTTGGTGACAATATCATTCATGTTGGCCAATTGCAGGATTGTTAGATTAATTCCTAAGATACTAGACAGGCTTTCAATATCATGGGTCATGTTCCGAAAAGCAACCATAGCGAGCTTGGGCGCGGGGAGACCCGTTATTTTTTTTGCTTCATGGAATAACTGGGCAAGATCCTGGCCGGTTATAGGAATCTCAACAACGGGAATGCGGATGTTTGAGTCGATAATTGATGTGGCTGTCCCGCCGCGGCAGATAATAACCTCAACAGCCTCATTCTGAAGGCGCTGCGCAAGGGAAACGGCTCTTTGCAACCTGGCCAGGTAAATAGTAATTTCGTGTTCTAAACCAAGTTCTTTAATGATTCGTTTACCCTGCAAGTATAGGTTCTTGTCTGGTGAAATGAAAGCAATTTTTGACATAGGCACCTTTTCTTTTCCTGAAATGATTATACTTGTATTTTATAATCTTTATTAGATAATTTCAACAACAATTGTTGTTGAAACGACAACAATTCAAATGGCAGCTGTTGCGCTGTTTTCAGTAATTTCAAGGTTTTCAGATTTGGCATAGTTTTTGCTTAATAATGGGGCGTAAGGCTGCAGGCCTGTAATTGCGTTAAGAAAGGAGCTTTTTATGGAAGCCAGTAACAGAAAAAATGGGTGGTTTCAGGTGCGGGGAATTATACCGGCCGTAATTACACCGCTGACCCCGGCAGGTAAATTCAATGAGGCGGCAATGCGCAAATTGCTTAATTATTTAATTGACGGCGGCGTACATGGGCTTTTTGTGGTGGGAACAACCGGTGAGTTTTATGGGCTTACTCCGGCAGAAAAACGGGAAATCTTCCAGGTAACCGTAGATGAAGTCAAAGGCCGAGTTCCGGTGTATGCCGGGACAAATGGAATTACAACCCGGGAAACTGTAATGCTGACGCAGCTAGCCGAGGAGTGCAAGGTGGATGCGGTGTCTGTTTTAACGCCGATGTTTATCACGCCGAATCAGGGGCAGTTGTTCGAGCATTATAAAACCGTTGCAGCCGAAACGGCTCTACCGGTAGTGCTTTATAATAATCCGCCGAAGACGGGAGTCAATCTGGCTGCGGCGACGGTTGCCCAATTAGCGGAAATATCCAATATTATCAGCATCAAGGATTCCAGTGGCGACTTAACCCTGACGGCTGAATATATTCGGCTTACGCAGGGCCGGGAGGACTTTAACGTACTCGTGGGCCGTGATACTCTTATCTATGGCGCGCTTTGTTATGGCGCGGCCGGTTCGATTGCTTCCTGCGCCAATGTAGCGCCAAGATTGTGCGCCGATATTTACGAAAAGTATATCGCCGGTGATCTCAAAGGGTCATTAGCAGCTCAATTTAGGCTGGCGCCACTTAGAATTGCTTTTACTATCGGTACATTCCCGGCTGTAATCAAGGAATCGCTTACTATGCTGGGGATTGAAGCCGGTCCCTGCATGGAGCCGGTAGGGGCGATGACCAGTGCGGAACGGGAAAATCTGCACAAGGTTTTAACGGACATGGGTTTATTAATGTAGATACGTAAAAATAAAGCGACAGGAGTTAGATAATATGAAAATTGGTTTTATTGGTCTCGGAATAATGGGCAAGCCTATGAGCAAAAATCTTCTGAAAGCAGGGTATGAGCTTGTCGTTCTTGACCGCAATATGGCGGCTGTCGAGGAACTCGCTGCGCTCGGTGCTCTTGTTGCGCCCAGTCCTAAAGCAGTTGCCGAACAGGTAGCAGTAATTATCACAATGCTGCCGAACTCACCGCAAGTAAAGGAAGTCGTTCTGGGGGAAAATGGTGTAATTGCTGGGGCAAAACCAGGCTCAGTGGTAATCGACATGAGTTCTATCGCGCCTTTGGTCAGCCGGGAAATCGGTGCAAGGCTGGCCGAGAAAGGCATCGAACTTCTGGATGCCCCGGTTAGCGGCGGGGAGCCAAAAGCGATTGACGGAACACTTTCCGTTATGGTTGGCGGCAAGCAGGAAGTTTTTGCTGAATATTATGCTGTTATGAAGGCCATGGCTGGTTCGGTGGTACGTACCGGCGACATCGGTGCCGGCAATGTGACCAAGCTGGCGAACCAGGTCATAGTCGCTCTTAACATTGCCGCTATGTCAGAGGCCCTTGTACTTGCCAGCAAAGCAGGCGTTGAACCTGAATTAGTCTACCAAGCCATTCGCGGCGGTTTAGCCGGCAGCACCGTATTGGATGCCAAGGCGCCTTTGGTAATGGATAGGAAGTTTAATCCCGGTTTTAGAATTAATCTTCATATCAAGGATCTTGCTAATGTGCTGGACACGTCCCATGAAATTGGTGTTCCCTTGCCGCTTACTGCCGCTGTTATGGAAATGATGCAGGCCTTAAAGGCTGATGGTCTGGGTGAGTGCGACCATGGCAGCTTGGTGAGATATTATGAGAAGCTCGCCAATGTTGAAGTAAAACGGTAATGCTATCGAAGTATTAGCTATTTAATATTATTTTTGGAGGGAATCATGGAAAATACGCCAATAATTGAAAAAAAGACAAATGTCCGCTATTTTATTTTGGCTTTGATATTTATTGTTACTACCTTTAACTATGTCGACCGCGCCACCTTGTCTATCGCCGCACCGGTTATGGGCAAGGAACTCGGTTTTGACACGGTTGCCATGGGACTTGCCTTTTCCGCCTTTGGCTGGGCGTATACCTCTTTGCAAATTCCCGGCGGCTGGGTGCTGGATAAGTATGGCGCCCGTATCGTTTATGGTATGGGACTGATTTTATGGTCGGCCTTTACCTTCATGCAAGGCTTTGTAGGCTATTTCGCAACCTCGGCCTTTGTCGTTCTTTTTGTTTTGCGTTTTCTGATGGGTGTGGCCGAAACACCGGCTTTTCCGACCAACAGCAGACTGACGGTAATGTGGTTTCCGACGCATGAACGCGGTTTTGCGACTTCCATATATCAATCGGCACAGTATTTTGCCCTGGCGGCGTTTACCCCGTTAATGGCCTGGACGCTTCATACCTTTGGCTGGCATTATATTTTCTTCTGGACAGGAGGTATTGGGATTGTACTGGGAATATTTTGGCTGAAATACATTAGAGATCCTAAGCATCATGACGGCGTAAACAAGGCTGAGCTCGATTATATCCAAGCCGGCGGCGGAATATCCAATCTCGGTGACAAAAAATCGGCAATACAATGGTCGCAAGTCCGTAAATTAGTAAGTAACCGCATGATGCTGGGGGTTTATTTAGGACAATTCTGCCTTACAACGATTACCTGGTTTTTCCTGACCTGGTTTCCCACATATCTGGTACAAGCCAAAGGCATGTCCATGCTGAAGGTGGGCTTCGTAGCCTCTATTCCTGCCCTAGCCGGCTTTATCGGCGGCATGGTTGGCGGCCTTTGGTCCGATTGGTTGCTAAAGCGGGGGAATAGCTTGACTGTGGCCCGCAAAACTCCCATTGTCTTAGGTTTGATTCTATCCAGCAGTATTATTGCTGCCAATTATGTCTCATCGGAAGCCATCGTAATTGGCGTTATGTCTTTGGCTTTTTTCTCCAAAGGGGTGGGCAACCTGGGCTGGTGTATTGTTAGTGATACTTCTCCCAAAGAATTACTGGGAATCAGTGGCGGCAATTTCTTTGGCAACATAGCCAGCATTGTAACCCCGTTGGCCATTGGCTTCATTCTGAAAGCTACCGGTTCTTTTAACGGCGCCCTGCTGTATGTGGGCTTGGTGGGCTTGCTCGGCGCATTCTCATATTTGTTTATTGTTGGTGATGTAAAACGGCTGGAAATAAGCGGCCAAGCGATAGATGAGACAACTAATAAGCCTTTAGCAATAAAATAAACTAATCCGGTCAAGCACCAGGACAGGAAATATGCGATAGGAAGGGATTACAGTGGAGATTAAAAGAGGCGGAGTGGTATCGAAGCTATTGGCGCATGTTGAAATTCCCAAAATGTTTCGCGCCAGGCAAAGCTTCCCCAGACCTAGAATATTGCCGGCAGATATACCCAGGGTGGTTTTTGCTGAATTATCGCAAGAGAAAATTTCCAGCCAAATAAAAAGGGGTATGAATATAGCCATAACGGCCGGAAGTAGAGGCATTGCTAATGTAGATATCATCACAAAAGCCATCGTTGATTTTGTCAAATCACAACAGGCGCTTCCCTTCATCGTGCCGGCGATGGGGAGTCATGGCGGGGCCACTGCGGCGGGCCAGCTGGAGCTTTTAGCCGGCTATAACATTACCGAAAAAGCGATGGGATGTCCCGTAAAATCTTGTATGGATACTGTGCTGTTAGGCCACTCGGAGCTTGGAAAACCAGTGTATATGGATAAATTAGCGTATGAAGCGGACGGCATTATTGTTTCCTGCCGGTTAAAACCTCACAACGCATTCCGGGGCCCCTACGAGAGTGGACCCTGCAAGATGATGGCCATTGGCTTGGGCAAGCAGGCGGGGGCAGAAGTCGTTCATAGTGACGGTATGGGGAGAATTGCGCAAAATATACCGGCCGCGGCCAAAGTGATCCTGGAAAAGGCACCGATCTTACTCGCCATTCCCTGCATAGAAAATGCCTTTGATGAGACCTGTAAAATTGAAGCGATCCATAAAGATGATATTCTAAAGCGAGAACCGGAACTCTTGCAATATGCCTTCCAGAATATGCCGAAACTTATTGTTGGCGAATGTGATGTGCTTATCGTTGATGAAATTGGTAAGAACTATAGCGGCACCGGCGTAGATCCTAATATTACCGGAACATTTTCCACTGAATATGCTGCAGGCGGCGTTAAGGTCCAAAGGACGTGCATACTGGACATCACTGACTGTTCGCAGGGGAATGGCCTGGGCACCGGCCTGGCCAGTACAATTACAAAACGCTTATTTGATAAGTTAGATCCGGAGAAAATGTATCCCAATTGTCTGACTAGCACGGTATTAAAGTCGGCCGTCATTCCCATTGTGGTGGCCACCGACCAGGAGGCTGTGCAGTTGTGTATCCGGACCCTGAATAATGTCGACAGAGATAATATAAGAATTATCCGCATTCCTAACAGTCTTCACATTGGGCATATCATGCTGTCTGAAGCTTACTATGAGGCTGTAATTCAAGGAAAGTATGAAGGGCTTCAGGCAGAAGGAAGGCCTGAATATCTGGAATTCGATGCGGAAGGAACGCTGATAACTGCTATTGGCAATGACTAGTAATGAAAGCTGTAATATAAGCAACAATTTGGACAGAGAGGATTTACGACACTATGGCTCAGAGAATGGATGATCCTTTATACATTAAGGTCAATCCTGAAGATAATGTGGCAATTATTGTCAATGCCGGCGGGTTGCCGGCCGGAACTGCCTTTCCCTGCGGGCTTACATTGCTTGAGCATGTTCCGCAAGGGCATAAAGTCGCCCTGCGGGATTTGGCGCAGGCAGAGGCCATTATCCGTTATGGGGAGGTGATTGGCTATGCTGTACGCCCCATCGCCAAAGGCAGCTGGATAGATGAGTCGCTGGTGCTTATGCCGACGGCGCCGGAACTGGATGATTTACCGCTGGGCAGCAAGGTGCCACCAACACTCCCGCCGCTGGCAGGGTATACATTTGCCGGCTTCCGCAATGCCAACGGAACAGCGGCAGTTAAAAATATCTTGGGCATTAGTACCAGCGTGCAATGTGTAGTAGGCGTTCTTGACTATGCCGTTAAGAAGATTAAGGAAGAAATTCTGCCCCAATACCCCAATGTCGATGATATTGTGGCCTTAAAACACAATTATGGCTGCGGTGTGGCCATAAATGCGCCGGAGGCCGTTGTGCCTATCCGGACCTTGCGTAATCTGGCCATTCACCCTAATTTCGGCGGCGAAGTAATGATTGTCGGGCTGGGCTGTGAGAAGCTTATGCCGGAACAAGTCATACCCGTACCTGACAAGGACAATATCCTCTTGCTGCAGGATCAGCAAGGTTTTATGAAAATGGTTGAGGCGATTATGAAGATGGCGGACGAACGCTTGCAGCGGCTCAATGAGCGCCAGCGTGTTACCTGTCCTGTTGCTGATTTGGTGGTTGGTCTGCAATGCGGCGGCAGTGATGCTTTTTCGGGTGTTACTGCCAATCCGGCGGTAGGGTATGCCGCCGATTTGCTGGTACGCGCCGGGGCGACCGTAATGTTTTCCGAGGTAACTGAAGTTCGCGATGCCATTCACCTGTTAACCCCGCGCGTGGTTAATGCGGCTGTGGGCCGGGCGCTTATCCGGGAAATGAAATATTATGACAGATATTTGGAGCTTGGCAAAGTGGACCGCAGCTCCAATACCGCACCAGGCAACAAGAAAGGCGGTCTGGCCAACATCGTGGAAAAATCACTTGGTTCCATAGCCAAGTCCGGCAGCAGCCCAATTTCCGAAGTCTTAGCTCCCGGTGAGCGACCAACAAAAAAAGGGTTAATTTATGCGGCCACACCAGCCAGTGATTTTATTTGCGGCACACTGCAACTGGCAGCAGGCATTCATGTACAAGTGTTTACCACTGGACGGGGAACGCCGTACGGCTTGGCAATAGCACCGGTAATTAAGGTTGCGACCCGCAATGCCCTGACCGAGCAATGGCCTGATTTAATTGATGTAAACGCTGGTACAATCGCTACTGGCGAAGCCACAATCGAAGAGGTTGGCTGGGAAATATTCCGTCTCATTTTAGACGTAGCCAGTGGGCGAAAGCAAACCTGGGCTGATCAATGGGGCTTGCATAACGACTTATGTTTGTTTAATCCGGCGCCTGTTACCTAATGTGAACTACTTGGACCAGTATAACTAATAGCGGATAATTACTGGATAATTATCCGCTATTAGCCGTATATAAGGGAGGTACTAAACCAGGTTCCGGGTTTTCTTTTTGGCGAAGAAGGCAAGATAGATAATTTCCAGCACGCCGGCGGTGTTGATAACGAATAGTGCGATGAACCAGCCCAATTGATTATTCCGGGCGGCATGCCAGGTGGCGATAGCCATCCAGGCTATACTCCAGATAACAATTAAAGTAAGTAACCAAGGGGTATTGTGGATTGTAGAAACTATATTTTCCATAGAAAGGCTCCTTGCTGTTTATTAAATATAGGATGTCTATTGTAATAAGTTTATATCATAATAGGCAGCTTGTCTGCCCTGGCGGCTATTGAACATGCCAGCCGCATGATTAGAGTAAGTTGAAATGGCAGGGAGCGCCGAAAGACGCTGGCGCTGCGAGTGTGGATATAACCGGCATTCGCGCTTCTAAGCCGGTGAATACTCTGAGTCAAATGCGCCAACTGCAAACGTGGCAAGAGATGAAGGACCGGACACTTATTGACTTTGGCCGTTGGTAAAATGGTACCGTGAAAATGATATGAGAAACTAAACAGCAAAGAGCCTGGACAAGATGTCAGGCTCTTTATCATATATCCATACAACCTTTTAATCACGCCTGGAGAAAGGAGGAGACAACTTGAAAATCATTTAATCACTTAATTGAACAATAGTTAAAGAGCGATTCATATAACCTAAAATAGGGAAATTTGTACTAATACTTGCGCCTACTTCATCTCCTGCGGTTAAGGAAGCTTGAACGACAAACGTTGAACTACTTCTGTTAGATATCTTAAAAAAAGTAGTAGTATCGCCAAAAATCGGTGTACCATTGACAGTAATAATCGCATTTAGATATGGTTGATCTGGATCTGGATCGACAGTGGCCTCAGCGTTAATAGATATCGTTATTTGATAAATTCCGCTTTCTCCTACCACTAATTCATTGCCTGATAGACTAACTGTGATAGTATCGGATAAAGGTCCAACCACACTAAAGGGTACGGGTGTGAAGGTTGCCCCAGGTGTCTCTACGCTAGCGCCTCTTAAAGATCCAAAAGCCAAAACGACTTCTCCAGTAACACCCGTGGCGCCGGTGGTTCCCGTGG
The DNA here is from genome assembly GCA_023441125.1 of Bacillota bacterium. The sequence goes on along the minus strand of JAEZQV010000124.1, from coordinate 2,376 downwards.
CACCGGTATCTCCGGTAGCACCAGTAGCCCCCGTGATGCCGGTTGCGCCCGTGACTCCGGTATCTCCAGTAGCCCCGGTAGTTCCCGTGATGCCGGTTGCTCCGGTTGCTCCGGTATCTCCAGTAGCACCGGTAGTTCCCGTGATGCCGGTTGCGCCAGTGGTGCCGGTATCTCCAGTAGCACCAGTAGCCCCCGTAATGCCGGTTGCGCCAGTGGCTCCGGTATCACCAGTAATTCCGGTAGCACCGGTAGTGCCAGTGGCACCCGTATCTCCCGTAGCACCGGTAGTACCCGTGGCACCAGGATCACCCGTGGCACCCGTATTTCCAGTAGCACCGGTAATGCCGGTGGCACCGGTATCTCCAGTAATTCCGGTAGCGCCGGTTGCGCCCGTGGCACCTGGATCACCGGTTGCTCCCGTGGTACCGGTTGCGCCCGTGGCTCCGGAATCTCCGGTAGCACCGGTAGTTCCAGTAGCTCCCGTGGTACCGGTTGCGCCAGTGGCACCCGGATCTCTAGTAGCCCCGGTAATGCCAGTAGCCCCTGTGGTGCCGGTTACGCCAGTGGCTCCGGTAGCACCGGTAGTGCCTGTGGCACCCGGATCTCCAGTGGCACCGGTAGTGCCCGTGGCACCCGGATCTCCAGTAGCCCCGGTAACGCCAGTAGCCCCTGTGGTGCCGGTTGCACCAGTGGCTCCGGTAGCACCGGTAGTGCCTGTGGTACCTGTAGCACCTGGATCACCGGTAGCACCCGTATCTCCAGTAGCACCGGTAATACCGGTTGCCCCCGTGGTGCCGGCTGTGCCAGTGGCTCCGGTAGCACCTGTGGCACCCGGATCTCCAATAGCCCCGGTAATACCGGTTGCTCCCGTGGTGCCGGTTACGCCAGTGGCTCCGGTAGCACCGGTAGTGCCTGTGGTACCTGGATCACCGGTAGCACCCGTATCTCCAGTAGCACCGGTAATGCCGGTTGCTCCCGTGGTGCCGGTTGCGCCAGTGGCTCCGGTAGCACCGGTAGTGCCCGTGGCACCTGGGTCAGCCGTGGCACCCGTAGCTCCAGTAGCCCCGGTAATGCCAGTAGCCCCCGTGGTGCCGGTTGCGCCAGTGGCTCCGGTAGCACCGGTAGTGCCCGTGGCACCTGGTTCAGCCGTGGCACCCGTAGCTCCACTAGCCCCGGTAATACCGGTTGCCCCCGTGGTGCCGGTTGCGCCAGTGGCTCCGGTAGCACCGGTAGTGCCCGTGGCACCTGTGGTACCAGTTATACCAGTAGCACCAACTGGTCCTGTCGGACCTGTTGGACAGGGAGAACAAATAAGGAAGTCTGGGAGGCAGCAGTTGCACGTGGCAGAAGAATCGCAAGGATTGCTTTTGTTATACTGATGATTGTAATGATGGTAATGACAATGATGACGATCTTTTTTATCCATTCTATGTTCCTTTCCTGTTTATTTATTTTATCTTATGTATATCCAACGTACTCTGTGCGATCACTTTGCCGTTCAGTTTCACGGCTTTCAGGCCGATATCGACGAGCCAGCCGGGCGGAGCGTGTATCTTTCAGCAGAAGCAAGGGGCGGTTTTGTTGCTTCTTTTTGAAGATTGGAGTATATTTTAGAAAAAGGCTAATAAGGGTGAACTTTCAACGATAGCCATAATATAAAAGGAAGTGAAAGAAATGCCAGAAGCCGACCAAATGCCGGACGACAATAAGTCCATTGAAAACTCTGTCGACAAACCAGAAGATCAGGATTCTTCCTCAGACGCATACCGTCTCTGGGATGATGAACGCATGAAGGGATCTTACTATTGGTGGGAATAGTTTTTTTTAAAGGAATGCAAATATTTTCCGTACATAGAACTCGACGCAAAAGGTTAGAAATAGAAAGCGCCTATGGATCTCTGATTTACAAGAGGTCATAGGCGCTTTTATGTCGTGATAACGATCAAGTTGTTCTCTTTGAGCGGGAAAGAAGGGCCGGAATCTTAATTTATCTGGGAGATATTATTTTCACTAATGGTACCATACTGTTTCACCAGAAAATTAATAAAATACCGGCTAGCTATGGGCAATGCCTTAAAATTTTTGAATGCGATACCGATGGTACGCACAATAGCAGGCGATATCTTTTTGGTTAGAATATTATAGTTGATTCGATTTAGTATTAATTCCGGTAAAATGGAAATCCCCAATCCTTTTTCAATCATGGACATAATTGTGTAGTCATCATGAACGCGATAGTGGATGTTAGGTTGTAAATTATTTTGTTTGAAATATTCCAGTGGCTCGCTTAACTGACCTTCATCCAAGAGAATAAACGGTTCGTTGGACAATTCTGCTAAGGAGACCTGCTCACAGGTACTTAGCGCATGATTGTAC
>JAEZQV010000007.1 GCA_023441125.1 Bacillota bacterium | reverse complement strand
CTTGCATGAATTACGCTCCATGGGGGTGCGTATTGCTATGGATGACTTTGGGACAGGCAATTCTTCGCTGACCAATCTTAAAATTTTGCCGGTCGATGTGCTGAAGATTGATAAGAAGTTTGTCCAGGATGCAGAGGATTCGGCCGAGAGCCGTTCCATTGTTCAGGCCATCATCACCTTGGGACATATTCTTGGCCTTATGGTTACCGCCGAAGGAGTCGAAACCGAACGGCAGTTAGCCATATTACGGGAATTGGGCTGTGATGAGGTTCAGGGATACTTCTTTTCCCGCCCGACTTTTGCGGAGAATATATATACCATGCTGGTTGAGGGCAACGAGCAGGCTGCTATTTTAAACAGGCAGCTCGCACTGGATTCAAGTTTTTTATAACTTTTTTTCTCAAAAAAAATTTCAAAAAGAGAGGAGCTGACAGATATGAACCCGGTTTGGGGAAGAATTTTAAAAATCCACGCGCTAAGGAAAGTCAGTATTAAAGTGAAGCTGATACTGTTTGCCATTATGCTTACTGTGGTTGCTGTCCTGGCCGCATTGGTGCCGGCCCTGTATTTATTCAGCCAGTATAACAATCATATTGCCACCGAACAGGTGCAGGCAGGTATGAAAGGACTTACTATTACTCTTAAAGATTATCAAAAAAATGCGCTGAATTTTGGCGCCGTTATGGCCAGTCATCCGGGAGTTATCAAGGCAATTAAAGATAAAGATGCCGTGGCCGTTTTGGAAAAGCTGGGACCGCTGCTGACGCGGGCCAATATTGACTTTGCCACAGTCACGGATGAAAAGGGAATCGTAATTGTCCGTACTCATGAACAAAAGAAAGGGGACAGCGTCACCAATCAGGAGAATGTTAAACATGCCCTCCGGGGCGAATACTATGCAGCCATTGAACCGGGGACGGTGGTTAAGTTTTCCGCCCGGGCAGGAACGCCGGTGAAAGATGCCGACGGCAGGGTTGTCGGCGTTATTTCGGCCGGGTATTATCTTAGTAATGACATCGTCGTGGACAGAATTAAAGAAACATTTGGCACCGATGTAACGCTGTTTTTAGGGGACACCCGCGTGGCCACAACCATTATGCAAGGCGATCAGCGTGCGCTGGGAACCGCTTTACATGAGCAAATTGCCAATATAGTCCTAAAAGAGGGGCAAGAGTATGCCGGTGAGGCTGAAGTCATCGGGAAACCGTATATCACGGCCTACACGCCGCTGTTAGGGCCGGACAATAAGCCGATGGGAGCGCTGTTTGTCGGCAAAGACATTACCGCTCTTAACGCCGAACGCAATAAAGTGGCTATGGCGGCCGGCGGTGTGTCGCTGGTGGTGGTACTGCTGGTGAGTATAGTTGCCGTTGTCGTGGCCCATAAAATCACCAAGCCTATTCTAACGGTAGTAACCGCTACCGAATGGGTTGCCGCCGGCGATCTGACAAGACCGGTTGCTGTAACGGCCAATGATGAGATCGGCAGCCTGGCGGGCGGGTATAACAAAATGATCGAGCGGCTTAAAGGGCTGATTACCAATGTTAACACTTCGGTAACAACGCTGACCACGGCCTCGGCGGCCCTTACCGCGAGCGGCGAGCAGTCGGCGCAAGCCGTGCAGCAGGTAGCGGCTACGATTGCCGATATGGCCCGCGGTGCCGAACAGCAGCGCCAGTCGATCGCAGAAACTTCCGGCGTTGTGGCACAAATTGTCGCAGGGCTTGATGACGTGGCAAGCAATGCCCAGCAGGCCGCCGCCCGGGCGAATCGAACGACGGATGCAGCCAAACAAGGCAGTAACGTAGTGGACAATGCGCTTAAACAGATGGAAACCATCGAGACGGCGGTGGTAAATTCCGCTCAGGAGGTTGCCAGACTGGGCGAACGGTCCGGCGAAATTGGCAGTATTGTCAGCACCATTGCCGGCATTGCCGGTCAAACCAACCTGCTGGCCTTAAATGCGGCCATTGAGGCGGCCAGAGCCGGCGAGCAGGGGCGCGGTTTCGCCGTGGTGGCCGAAGAGGTCAGGAAGCTTGCCGAACAGTCGCAGGAAGCCGCCAAGCAAATTGCAGCGCTGATTGGGGAAATTCAGACCGACACCGACAAAGCGGTGGCGGCTATGAGCGGCAGTACGCGCGAGGTTAAGGCGGGGGCGGAAGTGGTAGCTTCGGCCGGGCATGTTTTTAGTGATATCCGGGCATTAATTACCGAACTGTCCACTGAAGTTAACCAAATAGCTGCCGTCAGCCGGCAAATGGCCGGCGGCAGCCAGCAAATAGCGACGGCTATGGGGAACATTAACCAGGTTAGCCAAGCGGCGGCCGCTCAGGCGCAGAATGTCTCGGCAGTGACCGAGGAGCAAGCGGCATTTATGGAAGAATTGGCAGTCTCCAGCCAGACCCTGGCGCAAATGGCCCACGAATTGCAGCTTGCGGTTAGTAAATTTAAAATATAGTTCGTCTTGACAAGCGGCTGTTGCCGGTGATATTTTGTAATTAACAGGTAGCAGGGCTGATCGGATAATATCTGAAGGCTAAGAAAAACCCGGGCGGTTTTTCTTAGCCTTCTTAATTTATAGCTCTATATTTACTACGTAACAGTCTTGCCACTATACAGCGAGTCCGCTGGCCTTGGCCTGTTCCTGCAGATAGTTTTTCCAGAGCGGGGACATATCCCTTAAGCGCTGCACAATTCCGGGCAACACCTCCAGGACATAATCGATATCCGCCTCGGTTGTGCTGCTCCCCAGCGTAAGCCGCAGCGAGCCGTGGGCAATTTCATGGGGCAGGCCAATCGCCAGCAAGACATGGGAGGGATCAAGCGAGCCGGAGGTGCAGGCGCTGCCGCTGGAAGCCGAGATACCCTTGCTGTCCAGTAACAGGAGCAAGGATTCGCCTTCAATGAACCGGAAACATACATTCACATTGCCCGGCATTCTCTGATCACCTAGCGGTCCATTCAGCCGGGTGTGCGGTATGCTGGTGAGCCCGTTAATGAGTTTATCCCGTAGGGCTGCCAGGCGTTTGTTTTCGGCCGGCATTTCCGCCACCGCCAGTTCCAGCGCCTTACCCAACCCGACAATGCCGGCAATATTCTCCGTACCCGCCCGTTTGCCCCGTTCCTGACCGCCGCCATGAATGAGACTTTCAATTTTTACGCCCCGCCGGATATACAGCGCACCCACGCCTTTGGGGCCGTAAAATTTATGAGCAGCCAGCGTCAAAAGATCAATATTCATGTCTTTTACATGGATGGGCACATGGCCTACGGCCTGAACGGCATCGGTATGAAACAAGACCTTTTTTTCCCGGCAGATTTGGCCGATGGCTTTTACCGGCTCGATTGTGCCGATTTCATTGTTGGCAAACATCACCGAAACGAGCAGGGTTTTATCGGTAATGGCCTGCCGTACTGCTTCCGGGTCCACCAGACCTTCCGCATCTACCGGCAGATAGGTTACCTCAAAGCCGTTTCGTTCTAAAAACTCGCAGGCATGCAAAATGGCATGATGCTCAATCTGGGTGGTAATGATATGATTACCCCGGTGCTTATTGGCAAAAGCAACACCCTTTAATGCCCAGTTGTCGGCTTCTGAACCGCCGCCGGTAAAGAATATCTCACCCTTTTCCGCTCCCAGGGCCTGGGCCACTCTTTCCCTGGCCTGGTCAATGGCCTGCTCCGTCTTGTGCGACAGGGCATAAATGGAGGACGGATTGCCGTAATATGTATTCAGATAGGGCAGCATTTCATCGAAGACCTGCGGTTTGATATAGGTTGTTGCCGAATGATCCAAATAAACGTGTTTGTCACTCATCGTATACACCTTCCTGACTTTTTGATTAAAACAGCAGCTTGCTACGCAATCGCTTTCGCAAACGAAAATCACCACCTGAGTGTTTGTAATTAATATTGCCCTAATTGTAATAAATCCGATCAGCATTGTCAACATTGAAAAATAGTAAAAAATTGCGTTGACACTGTCTAGTGCGTGGTCTACAATGGAAAAAATAGCTAAATAGCCTATTTGTTGACTGGAATGAGTCCGGAGACAGATTTTTTCATTTGGAAAAGATCTGTCTTTTTGTTTCTCCAGGACAGTATTTCAAATATAAATGAATGAGGTGGTAGAACATGTCCAAAGTAGCAGTGGCCAGTACGGACGGGATCAACATCAACGAACATTTCGGCCGGTCCAAGGAATTTTTGATCTATGAGGTTAACGAGACCGGTACTTACCAGTTTCTGGAGAGCCGGCAAATTCCGCCGGCAACGGGTTCTGAACACATGCATGCCGCCAGCCGGGCCGTGGAACTGCTCGCCGATGTCGAGGCGGTACTGGCAGCCCAAATTGGTCCACGGGCCGAAATGGAATTAATGGGAAAGGGCGTATTCGCCTTAGCCGTTACCGGTCCTGTTGACCAGGCTCTGCCAACATATGGCCGGCGGGGCAAGCTTCTTAAGAGAATAAAGGCTTCCAGGCCGGCAGCCGGTTGTCCGGGAACAGGCGGCGCCGAAGGGTGCGGCGGCGCCTGCCGCTGTGAATGAGCCGGCCAGGTTACTTGAAGAAGGGAGCGTTAGCAATGAAAGCTAACAGACTATGGCCGGTGGTGGCATTACTGATTGTATTGCTTACGGCAGGCTGCGCAAAAACAGTCGACGGCAGTGATTATCAATTTAAGAACGGCAAACTTTCACAGGAATTTCACCTCAAGGTAATCAGAGGCGGTGCCTTTGACTACGCCATGGCCGACCTAAACGGCTTCTTTCAAGATGTGGGGATTGTGACCGACTACCTGGGGCCGCTCAAAGGCGGTACTTTGGTGCAGGCCGTTGTCAAAGGCGATGTTGACGTCATGCATTCCGGCCATGTCATTAATGTGGCCATGGCCCGGCAGGCCGGCATGAAAATTAAAATTGTTATGGAAGGAATGGTGGATCATCCCGACGGCGATAAAGGCCACATGTACTGGTTAGTGCAGGAAAACGGCAAGATCAATACGGCCCAGGACCTGACCGGCAAAAAAATCGCGGTGGCCAACAGGGGCAGCTGCGCCGATTTGCTTACTTATGAATATCTGCGCCAGCATGGCATTGCCAAAGAGCAGGTAGAATTGGTGACCATGCCGGATGCCCAGCAGGAACAGGCTTTACGGCAAGGCTTGATTGATGTCGCCGTTGTCCACTCAACCTTTTCGATGGGTGCCCAGCAGCGGCCGGGCTTGAAAGTTCTGGTTTCCAGCTATCAGCTTGGGGCGGCGGCCGGCGACGGGGAAGCCGGGGGCTTAGCGGTGCGGGCCTTTAGTGAAGATTTCATCCAAAAATACCCGGGAGTGGTGAAGGCCTATATCGCCGGCAACTACCGGGGACAGCAATGGGGCAACAGCAATTTTGCCGAGGCCAAACAGCTGTGGGCCAAATTTAATGATGCGCCTTTGTCCGGCGGCAACTGGCATTCCGCGGATAAGTGGGTGGACGAAAGGAAAATTCAGTTCTGGATTGACATGATGGAACGTAATGGTTTTGCCAAATCGGGTGAAATTCAGGCTAAAGATTTGTATACCAATGAAGTCAACCCTTTTTTCACGGGTGAGTTGCAAGAATAAACGGGATAAGGAGAGTCAATATGAGATATGCCAATGCGATTGCCGCATTACAAGCAGAAATCGTAGCCACCACGCAAAAATTGATTCAGTTTAATACCGAGGAGACGGTGGCTTTAGCCAATGCTCCTTTTGGGGCCGGGAACCGGGCGGCGCTGGATTATGTTCTGGCAATTGGCCGGCAATGGGGGTTTGCCACCAAAGATCTGGACGGCTATGCCGGCTACTGGGAATTTGGCCGAGGAGCGGATGTGGTGGTAATTATGGCGCATTTGGATGTGGTACCGGCAGGGCCGGACTGGGATTATCCGCCGTTGGGCGGAGAAATTCACAATGGCAATATCTATGGCCGCGGGGCGGCCGACAATAAAGGACCGGCCGTTGCCGCCATGTATGCTTTTAAGCTGGTACGCGACAGTAGGATACCAGTCCATAAACGTCTCCGGCTGGTTTTTGGCTGTGATGAAGAAAGCGGCTTTCTGTGTGTAAAACATTATATTCAGGTAGAAGGGCTGCCTGCCTGCGGCTTCACCCCGGACGGGGCCTTTCCCGTAATTAATGCGGAAAAAGGTGCGCTCAGCGGCAATTTTGTAAAAGAGCTGCCACCCTCAACTCCCCGGCTGATTTTTACCGGCGGCACGGCGCGCAATGTGGTGCCGGCCTATGCCAAAGCTGAATTCGCCGGAAAAAGTTATGAGGCCACCGGCGTGGCGGCGCATGCCTCGACGCCCGAACTGGGCGATAATGCAATTGTCAAACTGGCCAGGCAGCTGCAGCAGGTTGGTACCCATCCGGTACTGGAATTCATAACCCGGGCGGCAGACCCGGCAAGTCTGGGGATTGCTGTTTGGGATAATCTTTCGGGGCATTTGACCTGCAATCTCGGATTAATCCAGGTTGATGAACAAGCGGCGACGCTGACGGTCAATATTCGCTATCCGGTTACCCACAATGCCGCCGCAGTCATTGAAAAATTGCAGGCAGTTGGCCGGCAATACGGCTTTTCGTTTACGGACTGCACCGGCTCGCCGCCGCATTATCTCCCCCCGGAGTCGCCCTTAATAAGAACTTTGCTGGCGGCTTATGCTGAATCTACCGGCAGCGCCGGCAAGCCGCAGGCCATGGGCGGCGGCACCTACGCCCGCGTGCTGGGCAATTTTGCCGCATTTGGCGCGCGCTTTCCCGGCGATCCGCACCTGGCGCATCAGAAAAATGAGTATATTGCTATTGCCGGCCTGCTCAAAGCAACGGCGGTGTATGCAACGGCTATTCATAAACTGGCCCGGACAATATCTGAGCAGGAGGAGTGAGCCATGAAGCGTTACCGGCTGGCACACGACAGCTTGCGCGAATTTTGCCAGGAAGTTTTCGCCGCCTTGGGGGTGGCGGCCGAAGATGCCCAAACGGTTGCCGACAATCTGGTGGAAGCCGAATTACGCGGCGTCAAGTCCCACGGTGTCGCCAAAGTGAAAGAATATGCCCATAAGCTTGAGACCAAGGTATTCAACGCCAGACCGGCTATAAAAATAATCCGGGAAGGTGTTGCCAACCTGGCTGTTGACGGTGATTTTGGGCTAGGAGCCGTAACCGGCAAATGGGCGATGGTGCGCTGCCTGGCGAAGGCTCAAAACTCAGGCATTGCTTTTGCTACCGTGACCAAAGGCAGGCATTTCGGTATGGCGGCCTTCTACTCTATGATGGCTTTGCCGATGGATATGATTGGCATTGCCTTATGCAACAGCGGTCCCATCATGACGGTCTACGGCGGCACTTCGCGGGTGCTGGGCACCAATCCCATCAGCATTGCTGTTCCGGCCGACAAGGAATATCCGCTGGTCTTTGATGGCGCAACCAGTCAGGCAGCCTTCAACCGGATCATTGCCGCCGAACGGGAACAGCGGGATATTCCGCCCGGCTGGGCTGTCGATCAAGCGGGTCAGCCTACCGTTAACGCCGGGGAAGCCCGGCAGGGGGCCGTTATTCCTTTCGGCGGCTACAAAGGCTCCGGGTTGGCGGTAATAGTAGAGGTGCTTAGCGGCATTTTAAGCAGTGCTTTTCTTGCAGCCGCAAAGGGGAATCCCACTACTGGCAGCAGTAATGGAGAGGCTTTTTTCTGGGAGCTATCCGTATTGCTGATTTTTTGGCTACAGCCTCTTTTAAGCAAGGCGTTGATGAACTCATAGCCGGCTTAAAGGCTTCCCGGCGCGATGCAGCCCAGCCGGGCATCTATATGCCGGGTGAACTGGAGTATATGAGCAGAAGCAAGAGTATCAACCAGGGGGTGGTCATCAGTGAGGCAGTACTGGCCGACTTACAGGAAATGCAAAGACGATATCATCTGCAGAAAAGCCTGGAGATTCTTGCGGTGTATTCCGACTGAGGAATATTTTAGACCGCCGCAGGTTGTTTTGTCGCAAAGACAAGGATATTCTTGGCCTGCCGGCGAAACAGTAACTAAAACCGAACTCATTTTGAAGGAGCGAACGCACTATGTACATGACTCACCTGGAATGTCCCAAATGCAATGCTAAGCACGATCCACATACATTGACGCAATTGTGCCCGGATTGCGGCGCGCCGCTATTGGTCCGCTATGATCTGGCCAAAGTCAAGGCCAGCCTTAATAAAACCGATCTGGCCGGCCGCAAGCCCGATCTGTGGCGTTACCGTGAACTCTTGCCGCTGGTTGACGAAAAAAACAAGGTTACGCTCGGGGAAGGCCTGACACCGCTGCTGGCTCTGGAGAAGCTAAGCCGGAAGCTCGGGATTGAGCTTTATCTAAAGGATGAGGGCATCATTCCCAGCGGCACTTTTAAATCCCGCGGCGCGGCGGTGGGTGTCTCCCGGGCGAAAGAACTGGGGGTAACCGCCTTGGCCATGCCGACTAACGGCAATGCCGGCGCTTCCTGGGCGATTTACTCCGCCAAGGCCGATATTGACGCCTATATTGTTATGCCGGTTGACGCCCCGGCGATTACCCGCAATGAATGCGCCATTGCCGGCGCCAAGCTATTCCTGGTGAACGGTTTAATCAGCGATGCCGGTAAAATTGTCGGCCGGGCAGTGGCCAAGCACGGCTGGATGGATGCTTCGACCCTGAAAGAGCCGTACCGGATTGAGGGCAAAAAGACCATGGGACTGGAAATCGCCGAGCAGCTGAACTGGGAAGTGCCTGATGTAATCTTGTATCCTACCGGCGGCGGTGTGGGCCTGATCGGTATTTATAAAGCTTTCCGCGAGCTGCAGCAGATCGGCTGGACCGGCAATAAAATGCCCCGGATGGTGGCCGTTCAGGCCGCAGGCTGCGCGCCGATCGTGAAAGCCTGGCAAGAGAAAAAGCCGGCTTCGGAATTCTGGCACAATGCGTCCACGGTGGCGTTTGGCATTACCGTCCCCAAAGCGCTTGGCGACTTTTTGGTCCTGGATGCCATCTATCAGACCAATGGCTGCGCCATTGCCGTTACCGATGAAGAATTGTTACAGGATCAGGCCGAACTGGCGGCCAGTGAAGGCACCTTTGTCTGCCCGGAAGGCGCGGCTAATTATACCGCCGCCAAAAAGCTGCTGGCGAGCGGCTGGATCAAATCCAACGAGAAAGTGGTTATGCTGAATACCGGGACCGGCCTCAAGTATCCGGATACTGTCCGGGTGAATGTGCCGGTGCTCCAGCCTGATGAAGATATACCGGAACTATAAGCGGCTATATAATGTAAAAAAGCGGCAATGGAATATTGACAGTTTATGGTGAGGCAGAGTATAATGCAATTAATTCAAAAACAAACGTCCTGCAGGCTGACTGATCAGTAGAATCAGAGGCTGTGTTCCCTTAAGTGAGGAATACAGCCTTTTTTTGTTGTCTAACAAAATACTTGGCAGTATGAAAGTTGACCAGAGATACTGGAGGCTTGGTTTTACATTTATTTGGATAAGTGTGAAACCAAGCCTTTTTTATGTAATCTTGGCAGTAAAGTGAGGCTAGGAAGCTATGATCACAGTAAAAGATCTGAGCAAGACGTATGTTACCCCCCAGGCCACAGTTCAGGCCCTGAACAAAGTAAACCTGCAGATTCACAAAGGCGACATTTTTGGTATTATCGGTTTTAGCGGAGCTGGCAAGTCCACTCTGATCCGCTGCCTTAACCGCCTGGAAGAGCCGGATGCCGGCAGTGTTACCGTAGCTGGGCAGGAAATCACCGCGCTGGATAAAAAACAGCTGCGGCTGGCCAGACGCAAGATCGGCATGATTTTTCAGCAGTTCAATTTGTTTGACGCCAAGACGGTATTTGAAAATGTAGCCTTTCCTCTGGAAGTGGCCGGTCAGCCGCCGCAAGTCATCAAGGCAAAGGTCGAGCAGATTTTGGCGTTGGTTGGCCTGGCCGATAAGGCCAAGGCGTATCCCTTGCAATTAAGCGGCGGGCAGAAACAAAGAGTCGGCATTGCCCGGGCTTTATCCAATGATCCGGATGTTTTGCTCAGTGATGAGGCTACATCGGCCCTGGACCCGCAAACGACGTTTTCTATCCTGGAACTGCTAAAAAA
>JAEZQV010000432.1 GCA_023441125.1 Bacillota bacterium | reverse complement strand
CCTGATTCCGGCCTGTTCCAGTTGTATTTTGATTATACGAAAAACATGTTTCAGTTGCTGGAATTTGATGTTAAAGAGGTACAGGTCGTTGCCGGGATGCGAAATGAACCGGCCCATGAAAGAAAAGGGCTGGACACTGTCATGAAGGCTATCGGCTCATCGTTGGTTTTAGAACGATGAACCGGAGGCGGTTCTTAACTCGTAGCTGCGGAGATCATAATGACTTTCGCAGGGCAATAACGGCCTTACTCAAGGGAAGAGTAAGGCCATTTTAATTTTACTGTAGAATTGCAGTACAGATGGCAGCTGTGTATTGCGATATCAAAACTACGATATTTTTTTAAAAAATACTTGACAATATTTTCTAACTGGATTTATAATTTGAATATATTCAAACATTGAGGTGTATGCATGGCAAGAGTTCCCCAGGATCCCCAAATTCGCATCACGGAAATTTTAGATGCAGCCGAATATTTATTTACTGCTAAGGGCTATAGCGGCACAACCATCTGCGATATTGCTAAGCATATGGGTGTTGCGCAGGGCATGTTTTACTATTACTTTAAATCCAAAGAGGAAATCCTGGAATCTCTGCTGGATCGCCAGATGTCTTACTTTATTTGCAAAGTAAAGGCAATGGTTAATACCAGTATTACCCCCTCAGAAAAAATCGGCCTCCTGTTCCAGATCGTAATTAGCAATATTCATGATAAAAATGAAGCGTTATTACGTATTGTCCAGGATGAGCAGAATTTGCATATAAGAGCTAAAATAGCCCGCCAATCAAAAATTGCATTAACTCCGTTGATATTAAAGATCATTGAAGAGGGAAGTATTGCTCAGGAATTTAGTGTAGCGCACCCTCAGATTTCACTGGAGTATATACTCTTTACTAAAGAATTCTTGATTAACACCTATAACGTAACACCTAAAGAGCTTTTGTCACCGCGTCTGAGGATGGCGGAAGCCATGATCGAAAAGATTTTGGGGGCAAAGGAAGGGACGATACATATTATACTAAATAAGGGGTAATAAGAATTCTGCTTCCAGGAGGACTGTAAGCAAGATGGATTCATTTACTAAGGAACTTACTGAAGTAAATATTGCCATAGAAAGTTGCAAGAATCGTCGCATGCTGGAACGCTATCAGGCGGTAAAGCTATACTTGGAAGGTCATGATGCTGCCCACATAGCCAGCATCTCCGGCCGTTGTTTGAAAACGATTTATAACTACCTAAACGCATATCAAACAGGTGGCCTTGAGGCACTCGACATTAAACATCCCTCCGGCCGTCCGGCCATGCTGACAGCCGAAGAAAAGCAAATTGTAGTGGATGTTTTGGCAAATAACGCTCCCGGCGATATCGGCTTTCAAACCGAGGTTAACTGGACGTCCTCTATTGTCAGAGAGTGGATAAATTTCACCTTTAACGTGAGATATTCTCCAAGTGGAATCCGATTTTTATTACACGAACTGGGTTTCACCTGTACCCGGCCAAGTTATTATAAATGTACCGGCACTGAACACTTCTTGCCAATAGGGCCCCCGCAAACGAAGCCATTAGTAACAATAATAAATAATATTGACTCTACAGTTGACAGATGACAACAGCTATCTTCACAGCACGTAAGACTAGCGTTTTTTTTTAACCTATTAATTGAATGCGTTCAAATTGCGACATTTTTCATTGTCCAAAGTACTAGTCATCTCACTGCCATATGAACGAGTCTGTAACTCAAGCTAGCTCTTGACGAAAAAGACAGCATATTACCAGGCAGTGAGCAGAAGTATAGTGCATATTTCGACGGGGCGGTTTCTTACAGCAGATTACAGTATGGCCAGCCCCGGTGTAATTATAAAAATATAGGAATTCGTTTACAACGAGCTGACTAGCGGGTCAGTTTCATGAGGAAACTTGGTCACTCAGGAACAGTACTCTTTAGAAAGCTCGTAGTATAAATAAGACAATCTAAGGAGGCAAAAACAATGAAAAGACAAACTTCCATGGCTCTGGCGGCAGTATTTGCCTTGAGCGTAGCAGGAACCGCCCTGGCCGCGCCTGCTAATCCCTTCGTTGACGTACCTGCCAAACACTGGTCCTATGACTCCATCAACAAGCTGGCCCAGGCCGGTGTAATCTCCGGTTATGGCGATGGCACCTTCAAAGGCGACAGAACCCTTACCCGTTATGAGATGGCTACTATCGTAGCTAAAGCTATGGCGAATGCTGACAAGGCTGACGCTGAGACCAAGAAAACCATTGAAGCCTTGAAAGCCGAATACGGCGCAGAGCTTGCCAATCTCGGTGTCCGCGTTGACAATCTTGAGAAAAACGCTTCCAAAGTTAAGTTCACCGGTGAAGTACGGACGCGTTATGATTATCAGGACAGAAACAGCGGTGAAACCTTCGACAGCACCAAAGAAACAAACCGGCTCCGATTAAACATGGAGGCCCAGCTTGATAAAAATGTTACTTTCCATGGCCGTTATCAAGCCGATACCGAGTGGGGTAACGGCACAGATAATGAATCCAGGTTAACACAGGCTTATATTGCCGGCAAAATGGGTGAAGTAGGTTATAGTTTTGGCCGTCAGCCATTGTGGTTAGGGCAAGGTTTGATCGCCGATAATGAGGACAATAACGATGGCTTCTTCTTAAGTGGCGGCAATAAGGTCAAAGTGACTGCCGGCGCCTTTAAAAAGGATGCGGAAACCTATGATGAACAAGATATAGATGCCAATTATATCGCCGCAAATATAGATGCCCAAATAAGTAATAACCTGAATTTGACGGCATCTTACCTTGCTGATAAAGATGATAATTATTATAAAACTACGTCGGCCGGGTTAAGGTATTCAGGCATTAAAAACTTCACCGTCACCGGTGAATACGGCGAAAATGATTCTGATGCGGCTAATGGGTATAACCACGGCGATGCCGCCAAAGCCTGGATGGCTCAGCTTAAATATCGCGGCGCTGAAAAAGACAGAGTCGGTTCATTGGGAATCTGGGCGGGCTACAGAAGTGCCGAGAAGGGTTTTGATCCCCTTGAATTAACTACGCTTGATGCCGGACGCCATGATGATCATACCTATGGGTATCTTGACAATATCAAGGGACCTGAATTCGGGGTTGAATATACCGTGTTTAAAAACGGCATACTGACAGTACAGTACAACGATCTGGAACTCAAAGATCCTGCTGCCGGTCAACAGAAAGATAAAGAAAGCTTCTTTGCTCATTTAAGGTACTGGTTTTAATTAGTCGCGGCAAAGGGCTGACTGATTGCTGGTTAACTGCAAACAGCCTTAGCGACGGAAGTGCCCTTGTCAAGTAGACAGTTGCAAGAACCAAGTTTATGATGTCAATCTTTTCGAAGATTGGCATCATTTTTTATGCATCGCCGTACATCGTACATCGCGGGGACGGTTCGTTTGATGCACTGAGAACCGCTGATTAGACAGGCGTGCTTGCAATAGGGCGTGTTAGATAAAAAAAGTTTTTTAAGGTTAAAAAGAACAGATAGGTTGAATTAAAATGTATAAATTTAGCATCAGAAGAACCGTCCCCGCGATGCGGTGTAACACGCAGAACGGTATCACTGGTAACGGTGAAAAATAGCTGTTTACAAAAAAGATCAGTTTTTGATAAATGATGTATACTTGCTAAAGATAACAATTTTTGTTAAATAAATTATTTCTAAAGCAGGAAATAGCCCGCAAATAACGAAATATTCATTCATTAATCTAATAAAGGAAGTGATGAGATAAGCTAATTGCTTGAGGTTGGAATTCCGGTCGATTATATTCAGTTTATAAGGAGGATTTTGTAATGGCGAATAATTTGTGTATCTTTAGATGTAATGCCTGTGGTCATCTGCTGGAGGCTATTGAGAGCGGCAAGGAACAATTGGTATGCAGTGGTGAATCATTTGCCAAAACCTGCCGGAAAACAGATGCTCAGGCAATTTGCTGCGGGAAGCCGATGGAACTGCTTATACCTAATACGGTGGAAGCATCCACAGAAAAACATATTCCGGTAGCTGAACTTGGTGCAGACGGTTCGCTGGTTGTTAAGATCGGCAGTGTAACGCATCCGATGACCGCGGAACACTTCATACAATGGATTTCTGTCGTAAGCGGCAATCGTGTGCAGAGGGTGACTTTAGCACCTGGAGATGCACCGGAAGCTACCTTCTGTGCTTGCGGCGCGGATGAAGTGGATATGTATGCTTACTGTAACCTCCATGGATTGTGGAAGGGAACAATAAAAAAATAGTTTATATAGTAAAATGGAGAGATTGCTTACGTGGGCAATCTCTTACTTTTTTGCAGACAGTGACATTGCAGCATTGCGGACAAATCGCGCGCATCGCGGGGACGGTTCTTTTGATGCCCTGAGAATATCTGATTAGACAAGGTGCTTTTAATAGGGCGTGTTTAATATAAGCTGAAAAGAACAGATCGGGCTGAGTTAAAATATATAATTCAGCATCAGGAAAGACGCCCCGGCGAGGCCCAAACATACTTTTAGGCCCTTGCGCTTTCCAAATGGAGATGCCAAGGGCTTCATTACGCCCACACGCTGCTGGATACGGGATGGTTTTTTTGTTTTTGTACAAAATAGTATTGGGATATACGGTACGGATCAACACTTTATCATGGAGGAGTTATTATGGAAATAAGACAAGAGACCAAACGTGATATGCTGGAAAAAGGTGCTGTATTGCAACGGGACAAAAAAACCTATGCTGTGGCACCGCATATACCCGGAGGGGTTATTTTAGATTTCAATTTGATGCGTAAAATTGTGGATGTGGCGGAAAAGTATGGCGCCCAGGCTTTAAAACTTACAAGTTCGCAACGCATTGCCATTGTCGGCATTGAGGAAGATAAAATTGACCGGGTGTGGGAAGAACTGGGCATGAAAAAAGGACATGCCATTGGTTTGTGCGTACGCAGCATAAAGATTTGTCCGGCAACCCATTTCTGTAAACGGGCCCAACAGGATGCTGTAACATTAGGTTTTGAGCTGGACGAAAAATATCATGGTATGGATTTACCCTCTAAATTTAAAATGAGCGTGGCCGGCTGCGCCAATTCCTGCAGTGAACCAGCAGTCAGGGATTTGGGAATTATGGGTACCCCGAAAGGATACACAATCATGATTGGCGGCAATGCCGGCATCAAACCACGGCTGGCTAATATCTTGGCTGAAAATGTGCCGCAGGAGGATGTTTTACTGTTGGTTGATAAGATTATTAATTATTATAAAGAACATGCCAAGAGTTATGAACGCCTGGGAAATCTAATTGATCGTCTCGGCTTTGAAAAGGTCAGGCAGGATTTAGCCAATTAAAAGATGGGCTGATCTATGAACGGGGCACCCATAAATGTCTGTTTCGAGACTTTGTGGGTGTTTTAACTATGCGACGATGCCAAGGGAGGGAAAATGATGAGTAACGTTGTGTTTGGTTTTGAGGCTATTGACAGAACAAAACGTAGGGTTGCCGGGGGGAAAGGCGCGAATCTGGGGGAACTTTCCGGGATTGAAGGAATACACGTACCGGCTGGCTTTTGTATTTCTACAGAGGCCTTTAAAAGAATCATTGGGGAATCGCCGGCGATCGACGAATTACTTGGTCATTTATCGCTTCTCACGGTGGAAGATAAAGGAAAAATCGGCGAACTTAGCGCTACGATCCGCAGCGTCATCGAAGGGACAGCCATCCCTCAAGACATCAGTGCAGAGATCAGCCGCTTTCTATCCAGGTTTGCTGAAAATACTGCCTATGCAGTACGAGCCAGCGCAACGTCAGAGGATTTACCGACGGCCTCCTTTGCCGGCCAGCAGGATACCTATTTGAACATTATCGGCAAGGCGGCAATCCTAAAGCAAATCAGCAAGTGCTGGGCCTCGCTGTTTACCGCGAGGGCAGTAACCTACCGCCTGCAAAACGGCTTTGACCACCGTAAAGTCCACCTGGCCGTAGTTGTTCAAAAGATGGTCTTCCCGCAGGCGGCCGGCATTTTGTTTACTGCCGATCCCGTCACTGCGAACAGGAACGTGTTATCCATTGATGCGAGCTTTGGACTTGGTGAGGCCTTGGTCTCCGGCCTGGTAAATGCAGATATTTATAAAGTGCGTGACGGCAAGGTAATCGATAAGAAGATATCCGCCAAGAAGCTGGCTATTTATGCCTTGCAAGCCGGCGGTACGCAAAAACAGGAGATCCCGCCTGCGCGGCAGACTATGCAAGCGCTGACAGATGAGCAAATTTTGCAGCTTGCGCACCTGGGCAGAAAGATCGAAGCCCATTTCGGCTGCCCTCAGGACATCGAATGGTGTTTGGCGGATGAAACGTTTTATATCGTCCAGAGCCGGCCAATCACTACGTTATACCCCATCCCGGAAGCAAATGATCAGGAAAATCACGTTTATGTATCAGTCGGTCACCAACAGATGATGACCGATCCCATGAAACCATTGGGATTGTCTTTTTTTCTGTTAACGACGCCGGCACCCATGCATCAAGCCGGCGGCAGGTTGTTTGTTGATATCACTCCTATGCTGGCTTCTCCTGACAGCAGACAAATGCTGTTAGCTGCCATGGGGCAGCACGATCCGCTCATAAAAGATGCAATCACAACCATCATCGGGCGGAGAGATTTCATAAAAGCGTTAGCCAATGATAAAGAAGAAGAGAGTTTCGGCAAAAGCACTACAAGTATGTCGCCGGCTGATTCTCAAGTACAAATTGATAACGACCCGGCAATCGTTTCTGAATTGATTCAGCGCAGCCAAACATCGCTAGAAGAGTTAAAACAAAACATCCAAACGAAATCAGGACCGGCTTTATTTGATTTTATTCTGGCAGATATCCATATATTAAAGCAGCTTTTATTTGATCCCCAAGGTACAGCTGTATTTATGGCTGCGATACATGCTTCAGCCTGGATCAATGAGAATATAGACACGTGGCTAGGGGAAAAAAACGCGGCAGACACGCTTTCTCAATCTGTGCCCAACAATATTACTTCGGAAATGGGTCTGGCGCTGCTCGATGTCGCCGATGTGATTCGCCCTTATCCGGCAGTCATTGCTTATTTACAGCATGTAAAAAATGATGATTTTTTAGAGCAAATCGTTAAGGTGGATGGTGGACGTAAAACCCGCGACGCAATCTTGTCTTATCTTAGCAAATACGGCATGCGGTGTGCCGGCGAAATCGATATTACGAAACCGCGTTGGCGCGAACAACCAGCTACCCTTGTCCCCATGATTCTCAGTAACATCAAAAACTTTGCGCCAAATGCCAGCCAGCGGAAATTTGCGCAAGGGCGGCAGGAAGCTCTGCAAAAAGAACGGGAGTTATTAGATCGGTTGCAGCAATTACCGGATGGGGCACAAAAAGCCCGGGAAACAAAACGAAGGATCAACCTAATCCGGAATTTCATCGGCTTTAGGGAATACCCCAAATACGGCATGATTAACCGTTACTTCGTGTATAAGCAGGCTTTGCTGAAAGAAGCCGAACAACTCGCGCAAGCAGGCGTCATTCCTGAAAAAGAAGATATATACTACCTTACATTTGAAGAACTTCGCGAAGTCGTACGCACAAAGAAACTGGATTACCAGATCATCAGCCAACGAAAAGACGAGTACAAATTCTATGAGAGACTGACTCCACCCCGTGTTATCACGTCTGACGGAGAAGCACTCTCCGGTGAGTACAAACGGGAAAATCTCCCGGCCGGAGCGATTGCAGGCCTGCCTGTTTCTGCCGGAGTTATCGAGGGACGGGCCCATGTCATCTTAAAACAGGAAGACGCTGACCTGACACTGGGAGACATACTGGTCACCGCCTTTACTGACCCTAGCTGGACACCCTTGTTTGTATCCATAAAAGGCCTGGTCACCGAAGTGGGTGGCTTGATGACCCATGGCGCAGTTATCGCCCGTGAATATGGCTTACCAGCAGTTGTCGGCGTAGAGAATGCCACCAAACTGATAAAAGATGGGCAAAGAATTCGCGTGCATGGAACAGAAGGGTATGTAGAAATCCTATAATGTAAAATGCTGTCTTCCGGCAGAGCGGCTTGTATCCGTTCATGGCGGCGAATGCCACCGGGAAGAAAAAAAGTGTAGCCTGAGGTGTTGCATGAGCAGTATATCTATGATATAGTTTTTTTAACCGGTAACAGAATATGTTGAAAAGCAATGAGGCTTACTGCAGTGTGGAAATGCAGTGGGCCTCTGTCTGTTTAGGGGCGGCACCGGAAAATCAAACCTTTAAAAAGCAACTTTAAAAAAATATAAAAAAATCAGTTTCAAAAAAAGGAATTCTGATTGAATTATCGAAGTATATAGTTAATTCAAAATAGTCGACAATCGACCGAAAATAGGAGGGGAAATAGGGAGTAGTATGCAGGCTTATAAATCGGCACAAATTCAAATAAGTTTCCCCAATAATGGATGATGAAATTGATTATACAATATATTCAATTTCTTTTTAAAAGAACAATGGTCGACAATCGACTAAAGGGGTGAGGTAAAAACCACTAGAAAAATCCGGGGGACTTTAGAAAAAATTTAAAAGTAAGAGGAGAGGTAGAACAATGTGTTTGCGAAAAAGCCTTCTACTGGCATTGATACTGGTATTAATGCTGATCTTTACCGCCGGATGCGGCAGCAGTGACGACAGTAAGGAAATCAAAATCGGCTATGCCGGCCCTATGACCGGTGATAATGCATTATGGGGGCAGTCGGCCTTAAAAGCAGCGCAAATTGCAGTCGATGAGGCCAATGCCAAAGGCGGAATCAATGGCAAGAAACTTGTTATTGTTGCCGGTGATGATAAAGGCGATCCCAAGGAAGCTGCCAGCGTGGCCCAGAAGTTTGTCAGCGATCCCAATATTGTAGCCGTCCTGGGGCATGTTTTCAGCACGTGCGAGTTAACGGCGGGGCCAATCTACCAAAGCGCCGGTATGCCTAATATGGTTACCTGTGCCTCCAATCCCAAAATCCCTAAAATAGGCGACTATGTTTTCCGGATTAATGTCGGCGATGTTGTTGCCGCTCAGCAAAATGCCGATTATGTAGTGAACAAGCTGGGACTCAAAAAAATCGCCATAATCTATGACAACATGGACTATGGCATAGCCTACAAGGATGGTTTTTCCGCACAAGCTCAGAAGAACGGGGCGGTAATCACCGATGTTGAGACCTATGTGGGCAGCGGTCAGGACCGTGATTTTACCGTTCAGCTGACTAAAATTGCTGCGACAAGCCCTGACAGCATTTTCCTGGTTTCCTATGCGACCGAAGCTGCCCTGATTATGCAGCAGGCCAGACAGCTTGGCATTAAGGCTAAATTCCTGGGACCTGATTCACTGAATACGGCGCATTTTCTGGAGTTGGCCAAGGGGAGTGCCGAAGGAACCGTTGTTGCCACATACTTCGACCGGGGCGTGCCTGATCCCAAAGCCAAAGAGTTTGTAGAGAAATATGAAAAGCGATATAACGAGCCCACCTTTACCACGGCTCCTTATGCTTATGACGCGATGAATGTTGTGATTGATGCTCTCAAACGGGCGGGCAAGGCCGACCGCAAAGCCTTGCGGGACGCCATTGAACAAACCAAGGATCTGCCCGGCGTAACAGGAACTATCAATTTTGACAAAGACGGCGACCGGCCGGTTGCCTGGAATGTGATTCTGGAAGTAGTGAATGGTAAGTTTGTGGTTAAAGATTTAATTCAATAAACTAAAAAAACGGGTAGATACGATAGCCTGGCAATGGCGGACGGGTCATCGGGGCAGAACTGCTGGGCAGGCTGCCTGATGGCTCGTTGGCCATGACACGCCATAAATCAGGCGGGCAAGTAATTTAGGCAAAGGTAGTAGCTATAAGGGGGGAAAGTATGTTTTTACAACAAGTAATTAATTCTCTGACTCTGGGTGGTGTTTACGCGCTGGTTGCCGTAGGGTATACGCTGGTCTACGGTGTTTTGGGTTTAATCAATTTTTCCCATGGATCCATCTATACGTGGGGCGCATTTTTTGCTTTCACTTTAATGGCCTACTGCGGTTTTTCCTTTGGGCTGACCTTTGTACTGGCCATGGTGCTGACGGCCTTACTGGGACTGATCATTGAGCGGCTGGGATACTATCCGGTGCGCAAGTCGCCGGTTGTCAGCCAGATTGTAAGCGTTGTGGCCGTTTCCATTATTCTGGATAATCTGGCGATGATTATCTGGGGCTCGTCTTCCCTGCCTTTTCCTGCCGTAAATCTGCCGGATGTAATGAGCTTTGGCGATATCCGGATATCGCTGCTCCAGTGTTTAATCATCGGGTTGGCTGTTTCCCTGATGGTATTTCTCTATGGGCTGGTGTATAAGACCAAGGCCGGGACCTCCATGCGGGCCACCAGTCTTGATGCCGATGCCGCCCGGCTGATGGGGATCAATGTAGAGCGGATCCGGTTATTGACCTTCGCGTTAAGCGCCGCCTTGGCTGCGGCGGCAGGCTCGCTGATCGGCGTTTACTATCATTCGGTTGTGTTCAATATGGGGTACGGGGTTGTGCTCAAAGCTTTTGTTGTGGCTATTCTTGGCGGCATGGGCAATGTTGTCGGCGCTATGCTCGGCGGTATGCTCATGGGCATTATCGAATGTTTTGGTTCAGCCTATATTTCGTCAGGCTGGAAGGATGCCTTTGTATATGTCGTACTGATTCTGGTTTTGATGTTTAAGCCGAATGGGCTGTTAGGTACTTACGAACAAGAGAAAGTATAGAGAGAGGTGAACTTTTTGAGTACAGCCAAACTTTCAAAATTAGCACTGCCTGGTAAAGGACTTGCTTTTCCGCTGCCGCCTTTTCTTTGTACGCCCTATGCCAAGATTATCGGTCTGCTGGCCCTGTTTAGTGTGCCGCTGGTAATCCAGAATCCTTATTTAATTCATGTGTGCAATTTGATCCTGTACTATATTGTATTATCGGTCAGCCTGGACTTGCAGGTGGGGATGCTGGGGCTGCTGAATTTCGGACAAATTGGTTTTGCCGCCATTGGCGCCTACACCGTGGCTATTTTTACGCTCACCTTCTGGCCGCAGTGGTGGGGCTTCTGGGCCGCCCTGCTGCTGGGCGGTCTCCTGGCCGGACTGGCCGGTGTTGTTGTGGGACTGTCCACCTTCCGGATTCGCGGCGATTATTTTTGCATTGTCAGTCTGGGCTTTGGTGAAGTCATTCGTTATATTGCCTTAAACTGGATTAGTGTGACCCAGGGTCCCATGGGACTGACGGGCATTCCTGTACCCAAAATTTTTTCACTGGCCATCGTGACCCGCGGGCAGTTTTACTGGTTTATCTTAATCCTGGCGTTGCTGACCCTGCTTTTGACCATACGGATGAAAAACTCTTATATGGGGCGGGCCTGGATTGCCATGCGCGAGGACGAGCTGGCAACCGAATCGATGGGGGTAAATCTGGTGCGCTTTAAGGTCATGAATATTGCCATCTCGGCCATGATCGCCGGCGTGGCCGGCGGGTTCTTTGCCGGCTATCTCAACTATATTTCACCGACAAGCTTTATTTCGAACGAAAGCCTCAATGTCATGTGCATGGTTATCCTCGGCGGTGCGGGATCGATTTGGGGCGCGGTAGTCGGAGCCGGCATTCTTACCCTGATTCCCGAAATACTTCGTCCGATTGCCGATTACCGGATGCTGTTATACGGCGTCATGATGCTCCTGTTTATGATTTTCAGACCGAAAGGGGTACTCGGTAAATGAGCAAAGGGACGGACAATCAAGCCTATATCCTTACAGGAAGTAAGGTAACCAAGAAGTTTGGCGGCCTGACGGCCGTTAGTGAAGTGGATTTCGCGGTCAGGACCGGCAGTATTATGGGACTTATCGGACCCAATGGCGCCGGCAAGACGACATTGTTCAATTGCATCACCGGCAATCATAAGCCGACATCAGGTGAGGTTTTGTTTAAAACTACTGATCTGGTACCGCTGCCGGTATATGAAATTACCAAGGTCGGCATCGCCAGGACCTTTCAGAATATCAGGCTGTTTCGCAGCATGACGGTGTTAGAGAACGTCTTGCTGGGAATGCATATCCACGTCAAACACGGCGTTATGGATGTATTGCTCAGAACTCCCCGGTTTGTGGCTGATGAAAAGCTGAAAACCGACAAAGCCCTGAATTTGTTGGCCGTATGCGGACTTAGCGGCGTTAAGGACGAACAGGCCAAAAACTTATCCTACGGTGCTCAGCGGCGTTTGGAAATAGCCCGGGCGCTGGCGACTGAACCCAGTCTATTGTTGTTGGATGAACCAACCGCCGGCATGAATCCCAATGAGACGACCGGGCTCGGTGACTTCATCCGGAAAATTCAAACCCAGTTTGCCTTAACCATTATTTTGATTGAACATGATATGAAGTTTGTTATGGGACTATGTGAACGGATTATGGTGCTTAATAACGGACAGAAGATTGCCGAAGGCCTGCCTAAAGAGGTGCAGAATAACGAAGAAGTCATTCAGGCTTACTTAGGGAGGGGGATGTGCCATGCTTAAACTCGAAGGAGTAAGCGGTGGGTATGGGCTCCTGGAGATTTTAAAGGGGATTGATCTTACTGTCAGCCAGGGTGAGATTGTGACTATTATCGGCAATAACGGTGCAGGCAAAACCACGGCCCTGCGGGCTATCTGCGGCCTGGTGCAGGTTACCGGCGGCAAGATAAGCTTTAAAGGTCAGGCGATAAATAATCTGCCTACCCATGAGATTGTCGCTAGGCATCTGGTCATGGTGCCCGAAGGCCGGCGGATATTCCAAAAACTTACGGTGCGGGAAAATCTGAATATGGGGGCCTATCTGGTAACCAGCAAAAGTCAGGTTGCCGAGGATATAGAGCGGGTCTTTGCGTTATTTCCCCGACTTAAGGAACGGCAGAAACAAAATGGCGGCTCCCTGTCCGGCGGCGAGCAGCAGATGCTGGCCATGGCCCGGGCGTTGATGGGCAGACCGGAGATGCTCTTGCTTGACGAACCCTCCATGGGGCTGGCGCCGCAGATGATCGAGAAAATTTTTGAAACCACCATAGAAATCAATAAACAAGGTACGACGGTACTGCTGGTCGAGCAAAACGCCTGTCTGGCCTTACAGATTGCCAGCAGGGCTTATGTTATCGAGACTGGAAAAATCACCATCAGCGGACCCAGCCGGGAGCTGCTGGCCGACGAGCGGGTCAAACGGGCCTATCTTGGTGAGGAGTAGCCGGCGCGGCTGGCCCGGGCGTGGCTGCCGCAAAACCCAGGGTAATGAATAAATGGAGGCTGTCACCATGGATATAAAACAAGAAGTGGAGATGTTACGCGAGGAACTCATCGCTTTGCGCCGGGATTTGCATCGGCATCCCGAATTAGGCTATGAAGAGTACCGGACTTCGGCGATAGTGACAAAATATCTTGCTGAATGCGGCTTGGAAGTAAAGAGTATTGCCAAAACCGGGGTAGTGGGACTGCTGCAGGGGCAGGCCGGCGGACGGACGGTTCTGCTGCGCGCCGATATGGACGCGCTGGCGCAAACAGAAAAGAATGATATTCCCTATAAATCTGTGTATGAGGGTAAAATGCATGCCTGTGGTCATGACGGACATACGGCCATACTTTTGGTGGCGGCTAAAATTCTTGCAAAGCATAGAGAAAAATGGCAGGGAATTATAAAATTCGTCTTTCAGCCTAATGAAGAAACTGCGGGTGCGCTGGATATGATTAAGGAAGGGGTGCTGACCGCACCGCCGGTGGACGCCGCTTTCGGGCTGCATTTATGGACTCCCCTGGCGAGCGGCAAGATTGGTCTGGTCAGCGGTCCCACAATGGCGGCAACCGAAGAATTTGAGTTAACGGTTATCGGCAGGGCCGGACATACTTCCGCCCCCCAGGCCGCCGTCGACCCGATCATGGTGGCTGCCAGCATTATCCAAACCCTCCAGACCATTCAGACCCGGGAAACCGATGTGCTGACACCGACTTTGATTATGTTCGGCAAAATACAGGGGGGAACAGGCCGCAATATCATTGCCGACACAGTGAAACTGGGCGGCACTATCCGCTTTCTGTATGAGGATGAAGCCAAAAACAAGGAAATTCTTAAAAGGAAATTCGAGCGGATCATACAGGGCATTTGTGAAGCCATGCGGGCCGAATATGAACTGCAGTACATTCCCAGTAACCCCGCGGTAATGAATGATCCCCGGATGGTGGAATATGTCAGGCAGGCCGTCGGCGAGACCTTAGGCAGCGAGGCAGCCATTGTGCCGTATCTCTGCATGGCGGGCGACGACTTTGCCGAATTTACGCAGCGGGTTCCCAGCGCCTATTATTTTGTGGGAACAGGAAATAAGGCAAAAGGCACCGACTATCCGCATCATCATCCCTGCTTTAATATCGACGAAGACACTCTGGCAACCGGTGTGGAGTTGCAGGTTCGTACAGCGCTGACTTTTTTAAGTAAACAGGAGTAAGACCATGAAGCTGAAAGTTGGCATGAGAATACTGCTAGGGTATGGTGCACTGCTGATTTTTGCAGGTACGATAAGTATTACCGCCTACTATAGCTTTGGCCGGATTGAGGCTACCAAGGAACAGATACTGCAAACCTGTTATCCGGGTGTGATTGCCGCCAAAAACATACTTGTCAACAATCATAGCGGAACTTTGGCAGTAAGAGAATACCTGGCTTCAGGCGACAAGACATTCTTAACAGCATATCAATATAGTAAAATTCAGGCTCGCGATAATATAGAGAAGGCGCTGGCGCTGTCAACGACCGGTGAAGAGCAGGAGAAACTAGAGAATATAAAAGTACTTTTCAATACCTATGAGGAGGTCTGGGACGCAAAAGTAAAACGGCGGGATAGCGGCACCCGGCCGGTGAGTGCCGGCAACACCGGGGAAGGCAAGCAGCTGGAGGAGATTAGCCGGGCTGTAAACAGCCTGATTCAGTACCAGGAAACCCAAATGTACGAGGCGGATAAAAAAATTCGCAATGATATTGCGCTGGCAAAAACGGTTACCGTGGTGTTATGCATTGGCTCCCTTCTGGCTGCGCTGGTGATTGCCCTGATCATTACCCGCAGTATAACCAGGCCGCTTGGGCAAATAGACAAAGCGGCAGGCAAAATCACTGCCGGCGATTTACGTGAAACTGTCGTTACCCTGGATAAAGGGGAATTTGGCGATTTAGCAAAAACCTTCAATGAGATGATTGTACATCTGCAGAATTTAATCGGCCAAATTACCAACGCCAGCCAGCAGCTGGTTAATGCCAGTGAGGGCCTGGCGGCCTCCGCGGCAGAGTCGGACGCGGCCAGCAGGCAGATGGCTGACACCACCGCGGCCATGGCGGCCGGCACGGCTGAATATTCCCAGCTTGCCAGGCAGTCCTGTGTGCTTATTGAACAGGTATCCATGGGTATCGGCCAGGTGGCCCAAAGCGCCGAAGCAACCAATTTGTCGGCCTGCCGGGCTCACCAGGTCACACTGACAGGCCAGGACAATGTCCTGCGCATTACCCATAAAATGGAGGAAGTCAGAACCAGCGTCGAGTCGGTGGCCAAAATAATAGCCGAGCTGCAGGCGCGTTCCCGGCATATCGGGCAAATTATTGTGGCCATAGAGGATATTGCCGAGCAAACCAATCTATTGTCGCTGAATGCGGCCATTGAGGCTGCCCGGGCGGGTGAACAGGGGAAAGGTTTTGCCGTTGTGGCCGAAGAAGTGCGCAAACTGGCAGGGCAGTCCCGCTTATCCGCCAAGTCCATCGCTGAACTGATCGGCAACATTCAGGCCGAAACAGCCGGGGCAGTAGCGGCCATGAATAATGGCTTGCACGATGTTGATGAAGGCGTACAGATGGTTTATGAGGCCAGGGATGCTTTTGCCCTGATCAGCGGGGAAGTAGCCGCGGTTGCCCGGCAGGTGGAACAGGTCTCGGCAGCAGGGCAGCAGATGGCTGCCGGCAGTGAGCGGGTCGTAACAGCCATAAAGGATATGGAAAGGATAT
>JAEZQV010000402.1 GCA_023441125.1 Bacillota bacterium | reverse complement strand
CGTGTCGGCAGCGCGGAAGGGGCCATCGCGTTGATCACCATATCGATCTTTTGTTTATCCATAACCCAGGCGCCGTTTTTCTCGATGCCAGCGATTTTTTCTTTAAAAAATGCGGGTAAAATTATTGGCTTGTACGGCTTCTGCGGCACCTGCGCCGGTTTGAGCGCACCGATATTAACCGGGGCCATTATCGACTATACCAAGAGCTACGACTATGCCATGTATTTTGGTGCGGCTGTGGCTGTAGTCGGCGCACTGATATTGCTGACAATCTGCACTGTGAAAGCGGTCGAAAGCAAGACTGCAGCTGCCAGTCCGCCGGTAACCTATAACTCTTAACCTGGTCTGGCAGGCAAAACCAGAGTCGCCGAATTCTTTGCGATGCTCCCGCTCACTATACCCAGAAGCAATAACCCTTATTACTATGCAAGCTTTTTTTAGCTGGAGCGTCGTGGTTGCCTGTTTAAAATGCCGTGCTGCACTTGTGGTAATAACAAGTCTGAACCTTGCGGCTTTATTCATCCAATCCAGCAGACTAAAAAAGTTGTGAGTAGTGAAGGGGGAGAAGCTATGCATGCCAAAAGCGGCAATAAACGCTGGGGCATTATTGGCCTGATTGTCTTATGTTATGTTGTCCTCTATATGGACCGTTCCTGTATGTCAATCGCCGGCCCGGTTATGATGAAACACTTTCATTGGACGGCCACAGACTACGGACTGGTGTCGACGGCGTTTTTTATCGGCTATGCCTGCACGCAGATTCTGGGAGGCTGGTTAGCCGACCGGTTTGGCGGCGGCAAAGTAGTCATACTGGGCGCCATTTGGTGGTCGGTTTTTGTCTTCCTGACCCCGTATGGTTCCACACTAAGCTTAATGATCAGCATACGCATTGCCATGGGCTGGGGGGAAGGGGTTACTTTGCCGGCCAATTCCGCCATCGTGGCGCGCTGGATGCCCAAAAGAGAATCCGGTTTGGCGCAGGGGCTGTGCCTCATGGGCGTTCCTATCGGCCTGGTAGCCACCATGCCGCTTTCCGTCTGGATTATGCAAACCTGGGAGTGGCAAATGATATTTCATACCTTTGCGTTTATTGCTCCGTTTTGGATTCTGTTATGGCTGAAATTCGGTACGAATACTCCGGACGAACATCCAACCATCAGCCCGGCAGAATTGGCCTACATTAAAGCCGATCAGGGTTGTGCGGCAGATGCGGCGGCGCCGGCCGCAAAGCTGTCTGCCCGGGACATATTTGCAACCGGTTCCGTCTGGAGTTGCGCAGTTGCCTACTTTTGTGCCAACTACCTCTTATATTTGTTTATGACCTGGCTGCCAAACTATTTTGCGCTGGGCCGGCAGCTGGACATGGAAAAGACAGGCCTGTATTCCATGTTTCCCTATGTTGTCGCCACGTTCACGTATCCCCTGGGCGGCTATCTGGCCGACCGGGCCGCAAGCAGGTGGGGCGACAATACGGGCCGGAAGCTGTATCCGATTGTCGGCATGACCGCCGCCGGGTTTTTATTAATCATTGGCTCCCAGGCACCTACCGCCGGTATGGCGATGGCACTTATTTCCGCTTCCAATGGTCTGTTATGCTTAACGATGGGCGGTTTTTATTCCATGCCTATGGTCTTCTCGCGTCAAAACGCAGGGAAAATAACCGGACTGTTTGCCACCTTTGCGACAATTGGCGGCATATGCGCTCCCACTGTTACCGGGTTTATCATCGATTACTTCGGCGGGTACGAATATGCCCTGTTTGTCGGTGCTGCTGTAGCCGTAGCCGGGGCACTCATCCTGCTGACCACCTGCAAAGTCCAGGCAATTGCCTGTAAGACTGTACCTATTGCTTAGCAAAGACGGCTCCTGGAAAGTTGGTCCAGGAGCCATTTTATTCTGCGCATTCAATACAAATGTGCTGCAAAAACAGGAAAGAGGGTGAGGGGGATTAGCATGAAAAGCCTACAGACAAAGCTGCTGGCGATAATTATTGCCGTTATACTGCTGGCGCTGGGAAGCTTGGGCGGGCTGAGCTATTGGCAAGCGTCCCGGCTATTATTTGACAATGTTGAGGAAAGTATGGCCGCATTAGCGATAAATTCTGCCGACCAGGCCGGGCAGTGGCTAACTGCCCATAAGTCGGAAGTGGCGATGCTGGCGCATTCGACAACGGTTACCAGCGGGAATGTTGCCGCCATTGTACCTTTCCTGCAATCCGTTCATCAAGCCAATGAGGATTATATTTCCCTTGTATTTATCCAGCCTGATGGTACCTTTTACGATTCCACCGGCCATACCGGCAATATTTCGCACCGGGAATATTTTCAGCGGGCCATTAAAGGGGAGACGGTGATAACCGATCCCTTACGATCGGTAACCGTGGGGCTGCCGTTTGTGGCCATTGTAATGCCTGTTGAAGCAGCGGGCCAAATAATTGGCTGTGTATCAGGCACTGTCAATCTGGCAACCTTCAGCACCCGGATATTAGCTGTTAAGGCCGGCGAAACCGGCTATGCTTTTGCTGTGCAGGGGGACGGACTGGTCATTGTTCATCCTAACCATGACTTGGTATTAAAGCAGAACAGTCTGGCGGAGCAGGATGCTCCCCCGCCTGTAAAAGCTGCCATACAGACCATGACCAGAGGCGAACAGGGCCTTGCCCGCTATACGTATGACGGTGTTGACAAGCTGATCACTTATGCACCCATCCCGGGCGTCAACTGGTCACTCGGCATAACGGTGCCAACCAAAGAGATAACAGGCAAGCTGAACCATTTGGCCCTGATTAGCGTGGTGACAACGTTAGCTGTCTTGCTGTTGGCCATCCTGGCAGTTGTGTCTTTTACGCGGCAGATGATTAGGCCTATTAAAATCATGGAGGCTGCCGCCAACCGGATGGCCGGCGGTGATATTACCATTGGCAATTTGGGGATTACAGCAGATGATGAACTGGGACATCTGGGCCAGTCTTTTGAAACGATGGCCGGGAATCTGCGGGGGCTGGTCCGGGAGATTGCCGGCGCCACTGAGCAGGTGACGGTTTCCGCGGCAGAACTTACGGTTAGTGCCGGGCAGTCTGCTCAGGCTTCCAGCCAGGTTGCCGCTTCGATTACCGCCGTAGCGCAGGGGGCGGAAAAACAACTGCATTTAGTAAACGAAACAACCAGTGTTGTTGAGCAGATGTCACAGGGGATTCAGCAGGTGGCGGCCGGCACCGCCAGCGTATCGGCCGCGGCGGTGGTGACCGCCGCAGCGGCCAATGACGGTGAACAAGCCATCGGGAAAGCCGTAAGCCAGATGGCGGTGATAGCACAAAAAACAACGGCTACCGCTGCCGTCATTAGTGAATTGGAGGAAAAGTCCAAGCATATTGGTCAGATTGTGGAAGCAATCGGCAATATTGCCGGGCAGACTAACCTGCTGGCCCTGAATGCAGCCATTGAAGCGGCAAGGGCAGGTGAACAGGGACGCGGCTTTGCCGTCGTTGCGGTTGAAGTCCGCAAACTGGCCGAACAGTCACGGGAAGCGGCAAAGCAAATTGCCGGCCTGATCGGCGCGGTTCAGCAAAGAACAAACAATGCGGTCGTTTTTATGGAGGAGGGTAAAAAAGAGGTAAGTATAGGTACGGAAGTTGTTAATATGGCCGGGCGAAATTTCCGGGATATTCTGGCTATGATCAGAGACATAGCCAATCAAATCAACGCAATTGCGGCTGCGGTTCAACAGATGGAGAGCGGCAGCCGGCTAGTCGTTCAAGCCATGGGGGAAATTAATACGGAAAGTAAAAATACCGCCGGAGAATCGCAGACAGTCTCGGCCGCCACCGAAGAACAGTCGGCGTCCGCGGAAGCCATAGCAGCGGCGAGTCAGTCCTTAGCCAGCATGGCCGAGCGCCTGCACCAAGCCATCAATAGTTTTAAATTTGGCTGAGATAGCCAGATCGTCTTCCTGCCGCAATTATCGGCTTAAGGCTGATAAAAGTCAGTCAGCGCGTCAGTCCGGTAGCTTTTCCTCCGTCGGCAGGAGGATTTTTTATTTTTCATGGTAAGCAAAAAGATCATTCAATAATTTTTAACAAAAAAAATTATGCAAGTAAAACGGGTAATGCCTTAATTAATTAACAAAATTAACAAAACGGCAGCAATTTAGCCGTAATTAATACTGATTCATACTTTATAACTATTAAATTGTTGGAAATATTTAACTAGCGTATAGTGAAACTGAAGTAAAGGCAGCAAGCGCCATTTCTCCCCGGGGCGAGCAGGCGGTTGCGTAGTTGAAAAATACATGAAGGAGATGAAGGAAATGAGTAATCCAGCGAAGGGAAACTGGGTAAATACTTTGCCGTTGCAAGGCCAGGTTGCCATTGTTACCGGCGGCGGGACCGGGATTGGCCGGGGTATTGCGGAAACTTTTGCCGCCGCCGGCGCTAAGGTGGTAGTCGCCGGACGGAGAGAAAACAAGCTGGCGGAAGTGTGCGAGGCGATTAAGACTAGCGGCGGGGAAGCTCGCGCTGTCCGTACTGACGTTACCGT
Source organism: Bacillota bacterium (assembly GCA_023441125.1). The sequence goes on along the minus strand of JAEZQV010000402.1, from coordinate 1,818 downwards.
TCAGGCCGACATTGATAACCTGGTGGCAGAGACTTGTAAGGCTTTTGGCACCGTTACTATCCTGGTAAATAATTCAGGAATGGCGCTTCCCCGCTGCAGCACGCTAGCCGTAACGCGGGAAGACTGGGAGAAGCTCTTTGCCCTTAATATGACATCGGCCTTTTTCGTTTCCCAGGCAGCCGCCAGGGTTATGGCCAAGAACGGCGGCGGCCGCATTGTCAACATGACTTCCCAAAGAGGTATCAGCGCGTTACCGGGTATTGTGGCGTACTGTACCGCCAAAGGGGCTCTGATGGCTATGACCAAAGCCCTGGCTATCGACCTGGCGCCTGACAATATCAACGTTAACGCGGTAGCCCCGGGGTATGTAGAGACTGATATGGTGGCCGGATTATTAGCCGACCCGGCAAGACTGCAGTTTGTTCTCGATCGCACTCCCCTGAAAAAAATGGGTACCGTGGAGGAAATGGCTGCCGCTGTTCTTTATCTGGTAATTCCGCAATCGTCGTATACCACCGGTCAAACTCTGATTCTGGACGGCGGTTGGTCCAGTTACTAAACGAGTAGCGGCAGGTAGTAAACAATATGCAAAATTATGAGGAGATGGTTGAAGTGAAAGGTAAGATGGATGCTGTCATTAAAACCCAGGCTGCCCCTAAAAGTATGGAATTTACTTCTGTGCCCATCCCGGAAATTACTCCCGATCAGGTTCTGGTTCAGATTAAAGCCAGCGGAATTTGCGGTACAGACCATTCCTTATACCATTGGAACGAGGCAATCGCCAATTCCTATAAGCTGCAATTTCCCTCGATCTTCGGTCATGAGTTTGCCGGGGTAATTGCCGAGGTCGGCAGCCAGGTCAAAGGCCTGGCGGTGGGAGAACGGGTTACTGTCAATCCAATCCTGTATTGCGGCCAATGCAGTTATTGTGCCGAAGGCATTATCAATATCTGTGACAACCGCCCCTTTTTGGGCACCGATTATGACGGCGGTTTTGCCCAGTATGTTGCCGTCCGGGCGGAAAATATCATCAAGCTGCCTGCTTCGGTAAGTTTCAAATCCGGCGCGTTAATGGAACCGCTGTGTGTTGCCATCCATGCCGTGGAAAGAGTCAAACCGGCCTTTGGCGAGACGGCTGTGGTTATTGGTCCCGGTGCGATTGGTTTACTAATGCTGTTAGTTTTAAAAAACATGGGTGTTGGTAAGGTAATCGTAGCCGGTGCCGGCGCGGACAAGGACAGACTGGCGACAGCGCTCACCCTGGGGGCCGACTATGCCATCAATGTGGATGAAAAAGATCCTGTGGCGACAGTGAAAGACCTCACCGGCGGCCGCGGCGCCGATGTGATTTTTGACGCCGCCGGTCATCACTCGGTAGTGCCGCAGGCTGTGCAGATGGTGGCCAAACATGGCAAGATCGCGGTATCCGGTCTGCCGGCCAAGGCCAGTGAACTGATGATGACGCAAATCGCCATGCGGGAAATCAGCATTGTCGGCAACCGGGCCTATGAACGCAAAACCTGGCTGCAGGCGGCTAAAATGATTGACGGCGGCTTGAATGTCGAGCCGATCGGCACGCATACCCTGCCGTTAAAGGAGTGGGAGAAAGGCATGCGATTGCTTGATGAGCGGCAGGGGTTGCGCATAATCCTGGAACCCTGATAGGGTCAGCGTTGATATAATGGTGAACTTGGTCCCGGCATTGGCGGGGCCAAGTTTACTGTTGCAGCCAGGGCCGGGTCAGCCGCATTACAGAACAGGAGGATTGCGTAATGAAGATAACGTCGTTTGCAGGCTTAAAAGTGCTTGACTTAACGC
>JAEZQV010000391.1 GCA_023441125.1 Bacillota bacterium | reverse complement strand
CGGGTAAATTCAATCGCCCCCAGCTGCACCTGTTCCAGCACTGCCTTTTCTTCGCCTAATTGGGCGCCGGGAAAGACATCAATCGTAATACGGCCATGGGAACGTTCCTTAACCAGCTCGGCAAACTTGATATCCCCCAGGGTTACCGGATGTTCTGCCGGGTTACTTTCAGCCAGACGAAATTTGTACGTAGCTCCTTCCTGCTTGGCTCCCGCTTGGTTGGCATCTTTCTGTCCGCAACCCGCCAACAGCATGGAACCGGCTACCAGCACAGACAACGCGGCAGCTAAAAGTTTCTTTTTGTTCATATACTGTCCCCCTTATGTTTTTTGGGAGTTGTCCCCTATTGTTCCACGATGTGGAATGTATTTTTACCTTACGAAAATATACGCTATATATTGCCAAATTTCCTGCCAGTAAATTCGGAATATAAAGATATTTCACAGTGCGGAATTTAATGCCAAATTACACAACCAAATAGCGCCATTCCCTTTACAGGAATGGCGCTTAAAGAACGGGTCGTTATTTGTCAGTATACCCCAGTGATTTAGATATTTCCCGGGTCGCTTCCAGCAACTTACCGGCAACTTCACTTTCAATATGTTCTCTGGCAAAGCGGGACGCTAAGCCTGAGATACTGATCGCAGCAATTACTTTGCCGGTATTATCATAGATCGGCGCCCCGATACACCGTCCGTCCAGTTCACTTTCACAATCATCCAGCGCATAGCCCAGGAGACGGACTTTCGCCATTTCGGCCAAAAACGCATCCGGCGTACATAATGTGAATTCCGTCCTCTGTTCCATCGCTTCGGCTGCCAGTATCTCCCTGATTTTTGCGTCGTCATGTTTTATCAGGAGCGCCTTCCCCAGTGCCGTACAATGCACAGCATTGGTAGTGCCAAGTTTGGCAACAAGCCGCAAAGCATGAGGACTCTCCACAGTATCTACATAAAGCACCCGGTTCTTCGTTAAAATACCAAGGTGAACGGTTTCTTTGGTCAATTCGTTTAATTGCTGCAAATACTTTCTGGTCAGATGTTTAATATCAAAATTCTGCTCAGCACGCTGGCTCATCATCAGCAGCTGAAGACCCAGGCGGTAATTGCCATTGGTGTCGCAGCGGACATAGTCCCGCTTCTCCAGATTGCTCAGCAGCCGGTAAACCGTTGACTTCGGTAATCCGGTCGTATCGGTAATATACTTGAGACTAACCGGCGTAACACTGTTGCCGACAACTTCCAGGATGTCAAATGTCCGCTGCAGAGACTGAACTTCTAAGCTGGCCACCAACATTTCTCCCCTCATAACGCCATAGAAAAGGTTTACCACTAATAATACAATATTTTTAACATTTTTGCCAGAATCGACTTGCTAGTTAGTGCACGAGTTACTGCAGTTGATCCATTTTAATCTTTACTACCACTTTGCGCACTTTGACACCAGGCTGGCTTACGCACCCCGGGCGATGAATATCCCAGGGGAAAAACACAGCAAACATGCCTTGCTTTACGGTTATAGCAAGCTCATCTTTAACAGCCGAATAAAAAGTGGCGTCCTTGTCAGCTAAATACCCTTCCGGCTTCTCCGTACCGTTGGCCAGATCGGCGAAGCCCATGATTTCCTCACCGGCTGCGATATACTGGATATCGATGTATTGATTATGCGTTTCGGCTTTCCTGTTCTCCTTTACATCGGGAACATACTCAGAAATAATGGCAAACATATTGTCGCCGTCAATAACATGTTTGCCGATCTCCACAGCTGAAAAATCGGTATCCCGCAAATACTGCAAGCCTTTTTGCAAAGCCGGCAGCTTTACGATGGCTTCTTTGTCGGCGTTGCTTACATATCCTAATATCACGGCTATCACCCTTCCACTATATTCCTTGCCGGTAAGCCAAGCAGCGCCCCCTTATCCCAGGGGCGCTTTTATTGGTTTTCCCGGACCAGCTAAACTTACCTGAGTAAATTACAATTGGTTCCTCTGTATTAAATTTTACCGGGCTAGCCAGCCGCCGTCAACAGCTACTGTATAACCATTAACATAATCGGAAGCCGGTGCGGCCAGGAAAACAACCGGACCGGCTAAGTCCGCCGGCGTGCCCCAGCGGCCGGCCGGTATCCTGCCCAGAATCTCGGCGCTGCGGTCTTCATCAGCCCTGAGCGGCGCCGTATTGGCAGTAGCCATATAACCGGGGGCAATGGCGTTAACATTAATATTATGTTTGGCCCATTCATTGGCCATTAAGCGGGTTATGCCCATAACACCGCTTTTACTGGCCGTATAGGAAGGTACCCGGATGCCGCCCTGATAGGAAAGCATGGAAGCGATATTGATGATTTTGCCGCCGGTGCCTTGCTTAATGAATTGTTTAGCAGCAGCCTGACTAAAAAAGAAAACGGTTTTTACATTAATATTCATTACGTCGTCCCAGTCTTTTTCCGTAAAATTCACCGCATCGGCCCGGCGGATTATACCGGCATTGTTAACAAGAATGTCAATATGGCCAAATTCGGCTATCGCCTGATCAATGACCCCCTGAATCGGCTTGGTGCTGAATAAATCGGCATCTACAGCCAGGCACGTACGGCCGGCGGCTGCCACCTTCTCTTCAGTTTCAGAGTGATCACCGATACCGACACTGACGATATCGGCGCCGGCATTCGCCAGGCCAACAGCCATACCCTGGCCTAACCCTACCGAACCGCCGGTAACAATAGCTACTTTACCTGTTAAGTCAAACATTTTCATAGTATTCCAGAAACCACCCTTCATTATTAGTATGGGTGAAAGCCATTACTTAATGTCTTTCATCGCGACATGGTCCATATCGTCAAAAGTCTGATTCTCGCCGGCCATGCCCCAGATAAAGGTATAGCAGCTGGTGCCAACCCCCGAATGAATCGACCAGCTCGGGGAGATAACCGCCTCTTCGTTGCGCATAACAATATGCCGCGTCTCCTCGGGTTCACCCATTAAGTGGAATAAAACAGCATCTTCCGGCAAATTAAAGTAGAAATACACTTCCATCCGGCGGTCATGGGTGTGACAGGGCATGCTGTTCCACATATTGCCCGGTTCTAGAACGGTCATGCCCATAACCAGCTGGCAGCTTTGCACACCTTGGGGATGAATGTATTTGTAGATATTGCGTTCATTGGAGCTTTCAATCGAACCAAGATGGGCCGGAGTAATGCTTTGCCGCTCAATTTTGACGGTCGGATAGACAGCATGAGCCGGCGCACTGTTGAGATAAAATTTGGCAGGGTTGGCAGCATCGGCACTTGAAAAAATTATTTCCCTGGCGCCTTTGCCTACATACAAGCCATCGGTTGTCGCCAGTGCGTATTCGGCGCCGTCAACCTTAACAACCCCGGCCCCGCCGACATTGATTACCCCTAATTCCCTACGCTCCAAAAAATATTCTGTTCCCAGTCCCTTGCCCACTTCCAGGATTAAAGGCTTAAGCGGACAGGCACTGCCGGTAATCATCCGGTCAACATGACTATATACCATTTTAATTTCATCAGGCTGAAACAGTCCTTGAATGAGAAACCGTTCTCTGAGTTCTTCGGTCGTTAAGCGTTTAACATCTGCCGGGTGAACTGAATGTCTGATTTCCATGTTAAGTCCTCCTAATACACGTTATGTGTTACTTTGAACGATACCAACGTATAACAACAGCAGCATTGCCGCAGTTGTTCCACATTATAAACCGCAATGCTATTTCATGATGTAACTAATACGCTTCGTGAGAAAAAATTCCTTCATCAGTTTATGATCATTCATTTATATTTCACGATGCGGAACAATAGTCCAAAATATTATTTCCTGTTTTGCAGAAGTTGCTGTGAAGGCAGGAAATCCTTTGCAAAATGTGGTATATAGTAGTGAGTAAATATACCGCATATCCCACCCGGATGTTGAGGCAAATTTTGCAGGAGGCAACCATGTTTCAGAAGCTACGCCTTAAATTGACACTAATCAATGTATCCATAATTTTAATACTGTTTCTGTTGCTTATAGCCAGCGCCTACTGGTTTGCCCAAATAAATCTTAACAGAAGTACTCAGTTAATGGCCCGCAGGATCATGACTGACATCCAAACCGACGAAATATCCGACTGGCCACCCCATCGAAGCAACCAGCCTGCCGGACCGGACAGGCCCAGGACCGAACAACCGCCTGAATCCCGGCCGTTTGGCCCTCCTGACAAATCAGCGGGCAATCCTGCCTGGAGGCCGCCCGGCCCTAATTTCTTCTTTGTCAAAACATCGCCGGCCGGCGAGATTATCTTTCAGTCATCCGGTCAGCACCTGGAGCAGGACCGTCTAACAGACCTCACGGCAGCAGTGCTGAAGGAAACCGAAGCGGAAGGCACGCTTACTCTTGAACAAACCTCTTATTTTTATCTGAAGGCCCCTTATGTAAATTCGCAGGATGCCATTACCATTATTGTATTCCATGATTTCACCCCGGAGATCGACATGCTGCGGTTAATACTTACTGCTTTATTGGCTGTGGGAGCTGTTTGCGCCGTGTTGTCCTTTGGCGCCAGCTTTTATATGGCCAACCGCGCTATGATTCCGATCAAGCGGGCCTGGCAACAGCAGCAGGATTTTCTGTCTGATGCGTCCCATGAACTGCGAACGCCGTTAACGGTTATTCAGACCAATTTGGATATCGTCCGCAGCAGCCCGGATGAAACGGTGGCCAGCCAGGACAAGTGGCTGGATAATATTCAGGAAGAATCCATCTGCATGCAAAACCTTGTCAATTCCCTGCTGTTTTTAGCCCGGGCCGATTCCAACCACCAACCGCTTACCAAACAAAGCTTTTGCCTTACCACCGCCCTTATTCAGGCCGTCGCCCCCTTCGAAGCGGTAGCACTCCAGAGGAAGCTTCACCTTGCCGTCGACGTGCCGCCGGCTGTGGAAATGTATGGC
>JAEZQV010000290.1 GCA_023441125.1 Bacillota bacterium | reverse complement strand
CTGATGACAGCCGATATCATATTGTACAAAGCCGACGCTGTTCCCGTAGCCGAAGACCAGTTGCCGCATCTTGAACTAACGCGGGAGATTGTCCGCCGCTTTGCTCATTTGTACAGGCCTATATTTCCCGAGCCTCAGCAAATCTTAAGCCCGCTGCTGCCAGGCATTGACGGACGCAAGATGAGTAAATCCTATGGCAACGAAATTCCGTATGCCGCCGAACCGGATGAGTTGCAGGCCAGAGTAAGAATGATGATCACAGATCCAAAGCGGGTAAAGAAGACGGATATCGGTGATCCTGACATCTGTACCGTCTATACCTTCCACAAAATTTTCAGCCCCGAACATACTGAAATTGCCGACCAATGCCGCAGTGCCGGTATTGGTTGCGTAGACTGTAAAAAACGTCTGGCGGCAAAAATGGTTACTACGCTGGCTGATGTTCATGGCCGGCGCAAACAAATGGCTGCCAACCCGGCAAAAATTCGAGAAATCCTGGCTTATGGCGCTGAGCGGGCCCGGAAAATTGCGGCTACAACCATGGAAGAAGTCCGGGCAGTCATGAATCTGAGCTAGCCGTCTATGGCCGGATACACGATTAAGCTGGAAGTTTTTGAGGGACCGCTAGCCTTACTGATGCATCTAATTGAAAAAAATGAGATTGATATCTACAATATTCCCATCGCCAAGATCACCGAGCAGTACCTTGATTATCTAAAAGCCATGGAAGAGTTTAACATTGACGTGGCCAGTGATTTTCTGGTTATGGCGGCCACCTTGCTCCAGATAAAGTCCCGCATGCTGCTGCCGCGCCCGGTAATTGCCGCTGCCGAGGCTGAGGAGATCGACCCGCGCCAGGAACTGGTGGAACGCCTGATTGAATACCGTAAATATAAGCAAATCGCCCAACTATTCACCCAGCTAGGCAATGACCGGGAAAAGTTTTTTTTCAGGCCGCCGCAGGAGTTTGCCAAGCAGTTTACCTTGCCGGAAGGCTTATGCCTTGACGATCTCTTAACCGCGTTTGCCGCCCTCTGGGAAAGTAATGTCCCCGATTTTGCCGTAATTGCCCCCGAACAAATCAGTGTTAAAGACAAAATGCATGATATTATAACTCTTTTACGCAATAACAAAGGCAGCCTGGAATTTAACCAGACCATTATCCGGACAGGCTCCCGGTCGGAGTTTGTTGCCGCCTTTTTAGCCTTACTGGAATTGATCAGGCTAAAAAGGATTATTGTCCAGCAAGCAGGACAATTTGCCCCAATCTGCCTTAGGCTAAAGGAGTGACTGGCGTTATGTTTTACCGGCATTTACAAGGCGCCCTCGAAGCTTTGCTTTTTGCCAGCGGTCAACCGCTGCCAGCCGTAAAAATGGCTGAGATAGTAAGCATTGATGTGGATCACGTGCATTCTCTGATTGCCGAGATGAATGAGGCCATGACGGCGGAAGAGCGGGGGCTCACCGTTGTCGAAGTGGCCGGCGGCTATCAATTATGCACCAAGCCCCAGCATATCGAAACCGTCAGCCAGCTGGCCGCTGTGCAGGATCCGAAACTTTCGGCCGCCGCTTTGGAGACACTGGCGATTGTGGCCTTTAAACAACCGGTAACCAAACAGGAAATCGAAGGGATTCGCGGCGTGAAAGCCGACAGGGTGGTAGCCACGTTGCTGGACCGTATGCTTATCAAGGAAGTAGGCCGGAAGGAGACCATCGGCCGGCCTATTTTATATGGCACAACGAATGAATTTTTACAATGTTTCGGGCTCAAAAGTCTGGATGATCTGCCTGATATCGCCAGTCTGCTGCCTGATGCGGGTGAACAGGAAACCACGTCAGACTAGCGGGCAGCCCCCTGGCCAGTGTATAATTTCTGTCTGCAGGTAAAAATTATACAGATAACGGCTATGAGGTGAGACGATGAACTACTGGCTGTTCGACCTGTTGGCAGCAGGCCTTGTGCTGCTGCTGCTCTCCCGTGTCAACCTGTATATTGACATTCACGTTTTAAGGCAAAGCGAGGATGACTTTATTGCCATTACGGTGTCGGCCCTGCGAAAATTATTTGTTTACTCCCTGAAAATTCCTGCCCTGAAAATAATTCAGGACGATGTTATGCCTTGGCTTGCCACCGAAATTAAGACGCCTAAAGTCACAACGGAAACACGCATTGAACGGGAACAGCGTTTTGCCAAAAAGCTGTTAACCTTGCTGGTGACCAATCCGCGCAAGTTCAGACACATTCTCCGGGATGCCACAGATTTTTACAACAATTACCGCTTTTATACCGGCAAATTATTGCGCCGGCTGCATTGTGAAAAATTTGAATTAAAGGCGGCATACGGTTTTGAAGATGCTGCCCTGACAGGCGTAATGATGGGAGTGTTGGGGACGATAACCGCCAGGCTGCTTACTGCCTTGCAAACGCAGATATGTGTTGACACTAAACCGGTGCTAACAATAAACCCCTTGTTTGGCCGCAGTTATTTTGCGCTGGAGCTAACGTGTATATTCAGAATCAGACTTGGCAATGTTATTACTGCGTCTATGGCGACAGTATCAAATTCATTGCACAGGGAGGCGAAGCGCAATGGCTGAACATCCGATCCAGGGTTTGATGAAAACAGCTATGGAAAGTATCAAAGGTATGGTGGATGTCAATACCATTGTCGGTGATGCGGTGGAAACCCCAGATGGGACAGTCATTGTTCCTATCTCGCGTGTAGCATTTGGTTTTGCAGCAGGGGGCGGCGACTACGAAGCCGAGGATACCGCTGCGGCCAGTAACCATCCGTTTGGTGGCGCCAGCGGCGCCGGTATCAGCGTAAAACCGGTAGGTTTTTTAGTATGTTCGCCCAATAGCGGCGTACGGTTTATGTCCGTGGAAAGCAATCTTTTATATGACCGGCTTATTGATATGGTTCCGCAGGTAATGAATAAAATTCAGGATATGATTGGCGGCAAGGACGAAGAAGAGGAACTGGAAGAACTTGCCCAAACTGCGGAAACCCAGCCTACCCATCAATATTCCAATCATGTATAGCCTATGTAAAAACCCACACATAACCGTGTGGGTTTTTACATATACATCTATTAGCGTATTAAGCTAAATCATTCAGTTTATCTTTTATTTGTGTAGCATGCAGAGCTTCTGCTTCCGCAAAATGTTTAAACATTTTTGAGACCTCTTGATCATTGATACGATCGGCAAAAGCTTGATAATCGCGCACAAGCTCCTGCTTTTGCGTCAGAGTAGTGCGTAGAGATGTTTTGATGTCAAGCGTTTCCACTATGAATTCACCTCCTTGTATTTGTTTATATTATCTCCGCC
>JAEZQV010000491.1 GCA_023441125.1 Bacillota bacterium | reverse complement strand
CGATTCGGTGGCGAGATCCTTTGAGGCGCTCATCCCGGCCGCTGTCATTATTCCTGCCGTGTGGGCCGTGCGGGATTTGCTGGGGTTTGATATTCATCAGTTTGTGCTGGAACTTTTCCAGCCGCTGGTGCAGGCCGGCAATACGCTGGCCGGAGTGCTGGCGCCCATTGTCATCATTACGCTGCTCTGGGCCACCGGCATTCATGGTGATTCGGTGGTCGGCAGCGTAGCCCGGCCCATCTGGCTGGTGCTGCTGGACCAGAACATCGCCGCCGCCGCTGCCGGTCAGCCGGTGCCCAATATAGCGCCGGAACCTTTTTTTCAGTGGTTTGTCTGGATTGGCGGTTCAGGCGCCACGATCGGCCTGGTAGCTATCATGCTGTTTTCCCGGGCGCCTTATCTGAAAAGCATGGGCCGCGCGGCTTTGCTGCCGGCCGTCTGCAACATCAACGAACCTGTTATTTTCGGTGTGCCGGTCATGCTTAATCCGCTCTTGTTTGTTCCCTTTCTGCTGGGGCCGGTCATCATCGGTATGTTGAGCTACTTTGCCATGCAGTTCGGGCTGGTAGGCAAGCCCTATATACTTGTACCCTGGACACTGCCGGCCCCGGTCGGGGCTTATCTGGCCACCGGCGGCGATTGGCGGGCGGTGGTTCTGGTTGTAGTAAATATCACAATTGTTACCTGTCTTTACTTCCCCTTCTTCAAGGCGTATGAGCGCAAACTCATCCGGGAAGGGGCGGCCGGTGACGATGAGGAGGAGACCAAGTGACAGAAGAAGTAATTTTTGAGATTATACTCCATGCCGGTAATGCCCGGGCCGAGGCGTATGAGGGCCTGCGCGCCGCGCAGAACGGCGATTTTACCAAAGCAGCCGGGCACCTGGCTGCCGCCGAAACCGAAATCACTGCGGCCCACCGGGTGCAGACCGGGCTGCTGCAGCAGGAAGCCCAAGGCCAAAAGCTGGAAGTGTCACTCCTGGTGGTACATGCCCAGGATCATCTGATGACAGCCTTATCCGAGAAAACGCTGATTGAAAATATGATTGAGCTGCACAAAACCGTCAGGCAGCTGGCCGCCAAACAGGCGGCCGGCGCATGACGGGCCTGAAGGTTGCTGTTATCGGCGGGGGCAGCAGCTATACACCCGAACTTATCGACGGCTTTATTCAGCGGGCCGGCGAATTGCCAACCGCTGAAATTTGCCTTGTGGACATACCGGCCGGCAAGGACAAGCTGGAAATAGTCAGCCAACTGGCTCAGCGCATGCTGGCTGCAGCCGGCCTGTCCTCCGTTCGGGTGACCGCCACCCTTGATCGCCGGCAGGCCCTGGCCGGGGCCGATTTTGTTGTGACTCAGTTCCGGGTTGGCGGGCTGTCAGCCCGGGCCCAGGATGAACGGTTTCCGCTTAAATACGGCGTACTGGGACAGGAAACTACCGGCCCGGGCGGCTTTGCCAAAGGGCTGCGCACCATTCCGGTTATGTTGGCTATCTGCCGGGATATGAGCGAATTGTGTCCGGACGCCTGGCTGATTAATTTCACCAACCCGGCCGGCCTGATCACCGAAATGATATTCCGCCATACCCCGGTAAAATGTATCGGCCTGTGCAATGTACCTATCCATCTGAAAATGACTATTGCCAAGTTGCTGGAGACTGACGCTGACGATATTTTTATTGACTTTGCCGGCCTTAATCACCTGGTCTGGGGCCGCAAGGTATGGTGGAAAGGGCGGGACGTGACGGCGGACGTGCTGGCCAAACTGCAGGATGGGGCGGCGCTCAGTCTGAAAAATGTGCCTGATCTTAAATGGGACGGCGAGTTTCTTCACTCGCTGGGGATGGTGCCTTGTCCCTATCATCGCTATTATTATATGACAGATGCCATTTTGGCCGAGGAGCAGGCGGCGGCGGCGCCGGGCGGGGCCGGTACGCGCGCTGAAATTGTCCAGGCGGTGGAGGCACGCCTGTTCAAGCTTTACCAGGACCCGTCGCTGGCGAAAAAGCCGGCCGAACTGGAGAAGCGGGGCGGCGCTTATTACTCGGAGGCGGCGGTTTCCCTTATCAGCGCGATTTATAATGACAAACGGGAAATTCATACCGTAAATACCGTTAATAACGGGACTATCCAGCAGCTGCCTGCCGCTTGCGTAATTGAGGCCAACTGCGTTGTCGGCAAAACCGGTGCCCGGCCGCTGACAATCGGCGAACTGCCGCCGGAAATTGCCGGCCTGATCCAGCAGGTCAAGGCGTATGAACTGCTGGCCATAGAGGCCGGCGTAACCGGCAACCGGGATAAAGCCCTGCAGGCCCTGGTCAACCATCCGCTGGTGCCGTCGGTCGAGGTAGCCAAACTCTTACTGCAGGAGCTATTGTCAATTAACGCCGCCTATCTGCCTCAGTTTCAGGCATAGGCAGACCGGGAGGAAATATGCTGCAATTAATTATCAACGCCGACGATTTAGGCCTGTCGCCGGGCTGTAATGACGGGATCATCCGGGCAATGCGCGGCGGCATCGTGACAGATGCCAGCCTGCTGGTAAATGCCGGCTATACAGAGGATGCATTACAAAAACTTAAACAGCAGGGGATAACCCGCGTTGGCCTGCATCTTAATCTCACTTATGGCGCGCCGCTGCTGCCGGCCGGACAGGTGCCCAGCCTTGTCGGCGCCGACGGCCGCTTTCACCGCCGCATTGCCCCGGTTGTGGCCGGCTTTGAACCGGCCGAGGTCCGGCGGGAACTGGGTGCTCAGGTAGAGCGGTTTCTTGCCGCTGGTCTGGGATTGACTCACCTGGACAGCCATCACCATGCCCACGGCTACCCGGAGATCACCGCTCTGGCCATTGAACTGGCCCAAGAGCTGGGTGTACCCCTGCGGCAAACCAGTGCAGCGGTGCGCCGGCAGATTCAACAGGCCGGTGTGCCTACGACGGATGCCTTTTCGCTTGCCTTTTATGACCAGGGAGCTACCCTGGCCGGCTTGCAGGCCATAATTGCCGCTCACGCGGCGGGTACGCTGGAGATTATGACGCATCCGGCAGCGGCCGATGAGCTGCTTAACCGGCTAAGCAGCTACAATACAGCCCGGCAGGCCGAACTGGCTGTTTTGACTTCGCAGGCTATGCGTGATTTTATTGCTGAACAAGGCGTCCGGCTGATCGGCTTCGACGCGCTGGCCGCCTGATATGGAACGGCTCTGGCAGTTATACCGAAAGCAGCAGCGGCTGGTGGCCGGCCTGATGTCCGGCACGTCACTGGACGGCATTGACGTGGCGCTTGTCCGGATTACCGGCAGCGGACTTGGCTGCCGGGTTGAGCCGGTGGCTTTTAAAACCGTTTGCTATGATGCGGCGCTGCGGCAGGCGATTCTCAGGGTTTGCCGGCCGGGCGGCTCTACGGCGGCCGCTATTTGCGCGCTCAACTTCCGTTTGGGGGAGCAGTTCGCTGCGGCTGTACTGGCTCTCTGCCGAGAAGCCGGTGTGGCGGCCGGCGAACTGGATCTGATTGGTTCACACGGGCAGACCATTTGGCATATTCCCGGGCACAGTACCCTGCAGATCGGTGAACCGGCTGTTATCGCCGAACGTACTGGGGTAATTACCGTGGCCGATTTCAGGGTGCGGGATGTGGCGGCCGGCGGCCAGGGCGCGCCGCTGGTGCCTTACACCGAATATTTATTATACCGGGATGCCGGCAAAACCCGCCTGCTGCAGAACATCGGCGGCATTGCCAATGTTACTGTTCTGCCGGCCGGCGGGGGGCCGGAGG
>JAEZQV010000224.1 GCA_023441125.1 Bacillota bacterium | reverse complement strand
GAGTCGTAGCCTACGGATGAACGGAACACGGCATTGCCGAAGCTCTTGTAGAGTTCGTCGACCATGACGGTGGTCAGCTTGCGTCTGCGGTCAATCTTGTTAACCAGAATGCCGAGAATGTGCAGGTCCCGGTTCATGGCTTCCTGGATGTGCGCCAGGTCGTCAAGCAGTTGCCCCAGGTTAGCGACGCCAAATTCTTCCGCATCGCTGACAATGACCACCTCGTCACTGGCGACAAAGCCTGCCAGGGCCGATTCGCTGAGAGCAGGCGGGTGGTCGATGATGACAAAATCGACATCCTCCAGGCATTCCTGCTTCAGGTAGTGCAGCAGAATGCTCTCGCTGCCGCGAAAATCGAAATGTACAATATCCCGGCTGCCAGGAATGAGGTACAGGTTCTCGCCCACCTCGACGCAGGCGTCGTCAAGCCTGCATTGCTGGCGGAGCAGATGAAAGATGCTGCCGCCTTCGTAGTCTCCAGGCAGATAGATTTTGCTGAGGTCACACTGGGAATCGAGGTCCACCATCAGGACCAGGTATCCCATTTTCGACAGTTCGTAGGCGATGTTGCCCGAAATGACCGTCTTGCCGACGCCGCCCTTGCGGTTGGCTATGCTGATGATTTTCATAGGGATTCCTCCAAATCAAAAAATGTAGACGTAGCAGTTCCGTAGTGTCTACGGCTACGTCTACTTAATTTTTTGTTTTGGCGAAAATCCGTAACTTTTAAATAACAAGTCAACGGCTCTTAATGTATGCACTGCAATACATGATACCAACCCTGTTTCTTTAGCCAGAAATCCCAATGCTGTTCATTAGAGCAGCATATTGATTACTATCCTCTTTAACTTTATCTATAATTAATTTAGCAGTTGATACCATTTCTGGAACTTCAACTGGCATTGCGGCTCTCTCAATGGAACCTGTCAGATGTGAATATTCATTGTTAATTCTATCCGTCAGCGTTGGCGGAACTCTATCTTCACCAAAGAAACGTTGGAGCTTGTCCTCCGAAAAGTCTGGATACTTGAAATATAAGTATATCTCTAAGAATTTCCTAGCATTATTGCCGAAATTGTAAAACAGTTCAAAATTTGTATCATCAACCGCAGTAATACAAGAACATTTATAAATGCATGAAAATAGATAATTGAACTCCGTCCCATACTCCTTCAAGTATTTTGGCATTTGTAGCACAGATGAATTACTTCCATGTCTATTGATAATAAGGTATTGCTTTTCACAGCTTCTTGGCCTACCATTTCCTTGCATTTCAAAAGTGTTCAAACGTCTAAGATATTTCAGGAAATCGAGGTTATGAGTTGACACAAATAACTGCTCATATGAACCTTTTTCAGCAATTTCAGCAGCAATCAAGCTATATACGAAAAAAATGTGATTTCCATCGAGACTCGAAATAGGATCATCAATCCAAATAATAGGTTTAGTGTCCTTCGTTTCAATGTCATTCAGTTTTGCCATAAAGTAACAAAAGGCAATCAAGCTACATTCGCCCTCGCTGAGATGGTACGCACGTTTCCCATTGCGTATGATTTCAAAGTGAAACTTCTTTACTTGGCCTTCAGTACCTTCAACTGCTTGTAAAGAAAGAAATCCATGTCCAAAAAAGTTATTGAGATATTCGTTTACCCGTACGGCACCTTTCTCTTCATCATTAAGCTGCCGCTTCTTTTCTTGGATTTCCGCCTCTTTTGTTGTTATCTCTATTTCTGTTTTATCCATTATTTCTTTAGTAGCAATGGCTTTATTTGTTAAGTTAGTAATATTAGAACAAATATCATTGTACCTAATATCAGAACAAAAGTCATACACCTCTTGTAAACGAAGAGCCTTTCTTGCTTTGGACTGCTCGCTATTAAGTTTGCTGGAAAATTCATTAGACTGACTACGCAATTCTTCGTAGCTTTTATAAATTGATAAAAGGGCTTTAGAATGGTCCGTTGGATATGTAAAGGTCAGGGGCACTGTTATTTTACTTTTTCGTTTATTTAATTGCTCCGCAACCGAATTTAGTTGCTCAACATAATTTTTCTTGGCTATCAGATACGATTGGGATAAATCCTCAATTTGTTTATGATATTTAGAGTAAAATAGGTATTTGTCTACCAAAAATCCATTGTTTACCGAATGTTTTTCTTTTTCAATACTATTCAATAAAATATCAATGTTAGCTTCTAAGTTTCTCGACTCATCATCAAAGTGCCTATGTAAGACTTCCCATCGTTCATCTTTGATCGTACTACCGCAAAAAGCACAAGATGACTGCTTTCCTTTATGCAGATCACAGCCTTGTTTTACCCATTCATTCAAAGCTGCATCATGAAGTAACTCTGCTATTTTATCAGATAAACCTATTTGTTTTGAAAGCAATTCTTCTGCTTGATTGCATACTTTCTCCCAAGAGAGTGGTACAGAGGAAAGAACCGGAATGGGCTCTTTGGCTTGTTCTGTAAGCAACTGCCCACAGGCATCTTTCTTTTCATCATCCATAGTGGCATATGTATGATGCAACACAGTATTAATATCAGTTAATAATTTAGGCTTTGTGTAGTTTTGGTCACCAAACTTATCAGACTTATACTTTATACCAGTGTCACGTCCAGTCGCTTTATTAGTAAGTTGTCTATCTAAATTACTTTCTGCTTGCCTGTGAGCCTCTTTAGCATCTAAATATGCTTTTTTATCCACCTTCAACTTTGCATACAAACCTGTTTCTCTGCCATTCTCTTTTGAACCAACTTCGTTTTCAAGTGTAGCTATTTCCTTTTCCAGGATATTATTATCATCACCAAGAATGGCAAATGGCTCTATAGCATCTTCCGGGTTGCTAATAAACCTTAGATTGTCTCTAACAAAGTCTTCATTAAAAACTCTGATTCTTTTTGTACAGGTAGATATTTGACTTTGATCAATAATTGTACCATCATCAAAGGCTATAGAAAAAATAGGGCTTTCATATTTGTCGGAAATCATACCTGTTTCTATCGCTCTCAAAATACGGGAAAGAGTAGTTTTCCCAGAGTAATTTCTGCCATACAAAATATTTATCTTCTGAAATCGCAAGGGTCTGCCCTCAGCATTTAGCACACAATTATCCCAAATGAAATTATTAAATACCGCTAGATTTTTTATAGTAGAAATTTTCTCAATCATTTGCTAGCCCACCCTTTACTGTTAGTTAAAACTTCAATCATTAGTACAGGGGCATACTGAGATCAATAGTATTTAGTCTCATTTAGACATTTTGTTACAATGCTTCTTTATAAATAAAGAGAACTCCTGCTAAATTCATCAGAATTTTGTAGAAATTCGCTACTTTTCGCCATTACCAATAATACGGCTCTCTCAACTAATCTTAAAGAGCAAAAAACCGCTCATTGTGCCTCACAAATCCAGACAATTCGCGGTTCTCAAGACTTCCTACATTTGTAAAAAGGGTGGTTTTGATTGGTGGAGGCAATCCGTGACCTTGCAAATCGACCTATTATAGCGGCAGCTCATAAATCAGTTCCTTTTTATAGTAGCGAAAAAGCTCACCATATGGCATTATCATAACAACTACCCGTACGCCCATACTTTGTACTACCTTTCGAGCTTTGAGTTCATTGCGGAAATCCTTGTGGTATATTGGCTGCCCACAAAAAAAGCAAAGCAACAAAATGACATTTTGTTCGTTGTCACCTTGTTGCTTTGCAGTTTCATTTCAAAAGGTATCATTTTCATGGGTTGAGGCCAAAAACCAGCACCGTTACCAGTGGTACGGTTCTCCCCGCCAGATTTTAAACGCCCGGTAAACCTGCTCGACGAGAAGCAGCCGTATCATCTGATGGGTAAATGTCATCTTAGAGAACGACAGTCTCTCCTTAGCCGCGGTCACTACTTCGGCCGACAGGCCGAAGGCGCCGCCGATAAGGAAGGTGACATCGCTCTGGCCGCTGAGGGCCAGGCTGTCAAACTTGGCGGCGAATTGTTCGGAGGACAGCGCCTGGCCGGCTACGTCCAGGACAATAAGGTAGCTGCCCGGCCGTACGGCTTTTAAAAGGCGCTCACCCTCCCGGGTGAGCGCTTGTGTTTTCTCGGCTGATGACGGGTTGTCAGGCATGCGTTCTTCGGCAAGTCCGAGGATATCCAGCTTGCAATAAGGCGTTAGCCGTTTAACGAATTCCTGAATACCGGCAGTCAGATATTTTTCTTTGATTTTCCCGATGGCAACAATAGTAATTTTCATCTTATTGACCAGCAGGCATTTCTTCCGGGAGAATGCTCAGCGTTTGGCTCTTGCCGTTTCGCTGCATAACGACTTCCACTTTACTCCCGACCTGCTGGGCGTCAAGCACGGAGCGCAGTTCAGCAACGCTGTTGGTTTCGGCGCCGGCGACTTTCAGGACGACATCGCCTTCGCGCATACCGGCTTTATAAGCCGGACCGGTGGGCGAGACTTTGGCCAGATAAACGCCCTTGTCCAGCTTGAGTTCATAACCGTACTTCGCGGCGGAAGCCTGATCGAGCGCACCTACCCCGAGGTAGGCTCTGACTACGCGGCCTTTGTCAATCAAAGACTGCAGAATGGGCCGGGCGCTGTTAATGGGAATGGCGAACCCAATGCCTTCTACACCGGAAAGGGCGATTTTGGCACTGTTGATACCGACTACCACCCCGTCGGCGTTAACCAGCGCACCGCCGGAATTACCGGGGTTAATCGCTGCGTCGGTTTGAATGAGTTTAAAGCGGCGTTCGCCGATATCCAGCGAACGGTTAAGGGCACTGATAACACCGGCAGTCACACTGCCTTTGAATTCCAGGCCAAGCGGATTACCGATGGCAATGGCGGGTTCGCCGACCATGAGCGAATCGGAATCACCCAAGGTCGCAACCGGCAAATTCTCTGCCTCTACTTTTACCACCGCCAGGTCGGTGGCCGGGTCAACGCCGATAACCTTGCCGTCCAGCGTACGGCCGTCGGCTAACGCAACCGAGATCTCCTGCGCATTTTCCACTACATGGTAGTTGGTGGCGATATAGCCCTGAGCATCAAAAATGACGCCTGAGCCTGTCCCCTGTTCAACCAGCACTTTGCGGTTGCTGAAAAAATCCCGGGCAAAGGCTTTGTTGGTTATGCCGACAACGGCCGGGCCGACAGTCTGCGCCGCCCGGACAATTGGGGTATTGCGTGCTTCGGATACCTGGGCCTGCGCCGTTGGCGGCTGAAGCCCTTTAAACGGAGAACCGGCCGAATCCGGTTTTTGCGCTTTGTCGGTAATATTGCCGGCGCAGCCAACGACTAGCATTGCGCCAATAATCATACTAATTAACGATACTGTGATGTAGGGAGTCAACCTTTTAAACCAGTTCATGCTATCGCCTCCTATTTGTGATGACAGATTCCTGAGATTTGTTCGGGATAGGTAAGATGCAAAGTAACATCCTCGTCCAGGCGGCACCCCTGTGTTGTTAATATCTCAGCAACAGTATTTTCGGCCAGTTCCGGCCGGTTGTTCTCCTGACTGAGATGCGCCAGAAAAACGTGGGTATGAGCTTTGCGGGTCAGCCTGGCCAGTGTCCAGCCCGCATCGGTATTGGCCAGATGGCCGCGATTGCTCATGATGCGTTTTTTCAGCGGCCAGGGATAACTGCCGTTTTTCAGCATCTCCACATCATGATTGGACTCGAATACCAGTACATCGGACAAAGACAGCGCCTCTTTTACCGTTGGCGTAACAAAACCAAGGTCGGTGGCCACACTGACTTTGCCGCTGCCGGCATACAGGCAAAACCCGACAGGATCGGCGGCATCGTGGGAGATAGAGAACGGCTCAACCTTGACTTTGCCGATATCCAGGCTGTCGGGCAGATCCCGGCAGCAATCATCCGGCAAGGCTGCCCGGCAATACATGGACTGCCAGGTGTCAGGCCGGGCATAGGCAGGCAGATTATATTTCTTGAGCAGTGTCGTCAGACCATTGACATGGTCGCGATGCTCATGGGTTATCAGTATGCCGTCAATATCTTCAACCCTGGTACCAAGTTTATCAAGCGACTGTTTGATGCGCCGGGCGCTGATGCCGGCGTCAACCAGTAGTTTCGTTTCTTCCATTTCAATATAAGTAGCATTTCCGGTACTGCCGCTGGCCAAAACATGAATTTGCATATTTACCTCTTACCTTCAACTTTTATGTAACGGGGTTATATATTCGCCTTAAAGGGAACAAATCCTCTCTGCCGGCAACAAATTCGACCGGATATCCAGCCGGCGCATACCGAAAAATCAAAGGCACGCCGCCGGTAGTTTGGCAGCAACGGCCGCTTTCACCTCAGCCGGCAAAGCACTAAGCAATAAGGCGGTTATTTCTTTTAACCGGGCGGCTGTTTTGGCTTCAAACCGCAAGGTAAACAAGGGCTCGGTTACCGAAGCCCGGATCATGCCCCAGCCGTCATCAAACTCAATCCGCACTCCGTCAATTAAATTAGGACGGTATTTTGCCAGCGTGGCCGCCACCTGCGCCAGGATAGCCGCTTTGTCCGGACCGGAATAAGCAACCCGGATGTCAGGCGTCAGCAGATAATTGGGAATAGCATCAATCTGGGCGGCCAGCCCGTCCTGCGCCGCAACCAGCTGGCATACTTTCAGACCGGAAAACATGCCGTCATCATACCCCAGTTCCCGGAAAAAGAAATGTCCGCTGATTTCGCCGGCAAACAGGGCTTTTTCCCGGAAAAAGGCAGCCTTGCTGAAGGTATGACCTGCCCGGGCCATAACAGGCCGGCCGCCGGCCTTATGCACTTCCTCCGGTACGACCATGGAGCACTTGGCGTCATAAATAATGGCGCCTTTTTCCCGGGACAGGTAGGAGCGGGCGATGAGTACCATGATATCGTCATTATCAACCGGCCGGCCATGCTCGTCCACAAAGCCGACCCGGTCGCCGTCCCCGTCGAAACCGATCCCCAGCGCCGCGCCGTGGTCGCGCACGGCCTGCCCCAGGGCGGCCAGATTCTCGGCCAGCGCCGGGTTCGGCGGCCGGTGGGGGAAATGCCCGTCCGGTATGCAGTTGAGTTCCACTACTTCGTACCCCAGCCGGCGAAACAGCCGGGGCGCAATGGTGGCGGTAGCTCCGTTGCCGGCGTCGACAACGACCTTCAGCTTGCCAGGGAGGGCCTGGCCGGCCGTATATTCCAGGTAGTCGGCAGTCACCGGCAGCGGTTTAACTGATCCCTTACCCTGTGTCCGGACATTCAGCGCTACCATTTGCCCGATTTGCGCCACATCTTCTTCGGTGACCGGCTGCGGTCCCAGCACCAGTTTAAAACCGTTGTACTGAGCCGGGTTGTGGGAAGCGGTCACCATAACACCGCCGGCTGCACCGGTCGTTTTTAAGGCATAGTAAAATACCGGCGTCGCCACTGTGCCAATATCCAGCACCTGGCAGCCTGATTCGGCCAGTCCGTCCAGCATGATGCGCTGCAAGGCCGGGGTTGACAGGCGGACATCACCGCCTACCACTACTTTCCGGCCGGCAAGTTTAACCCCAATCGCCAGCGCAATCCGCCTGGCCATAATATCGTTTAAGTCTTTGCCGGCTACACCGCGTATATCACAGGCTTGAAATATATTCATACTTATCCCCTTTCCGAATTATGCAAAAGACTTGGCAGCCGGCCAAGTCTTTACGTTTCCAGTAATTATTGTACCACGCCCTTACGCCGGCTTCAACAAAATTAGCGGCTGTTGACATCCAGCATGTGTACGGCGCAGGTGAAGCAGGGGTCAAAGGAACGAATTACCCGCCCGGCTTCAATCAGGTTATCGCCGTCAGTTACCGGTGTGCCGATCAGCGCCTGTTCCACAGGCCCGCGCACACCCCGGCTGTCGCGGGGCGAGAAGTTCCAGGTCGTCGGTGTTAGAATCTGGTAATTGGTCACTTTGTTCTGCCGGTATTCCAGCCAGTGGCCCAATACCCCCCGCATGGCATCGGTCAAGCCTACGCCGGTGCCGCTTGCCGGCGGCGTATACGGCTGACAGGCAGGGGTATCGGGTACGATTTCCAGCAGCCAGCCTTGCGCCAGGCGGCAGATCATAAGGGTTTCCGTAGCCCGGGCGACCAGCCGGTCCATCACCGATATTCCCCGCCGGTAGTGGCCGTTAATGAAGCCTCTGGCCAGCGGGCCGCTCTCCACCGGCATTTCCTGGTAGCGTGGCGCCTTTACCCAGGAATATGCCTCCGCTTTGTCCCGCCGGGGAACGCTGCGTCCCTCCGACGGCGTGCGGCGGACCTGTTCGTCCATATACCAGCTGTAGCGGATTTCCTCACCAATCTGGTTGGTATCCAACACCTCCGTCTGGCCCTGATTGACGATCAGCCCGGGCTTGAAGGCCCGCTCGCCGGTCAGCGGCACGGGGAACATGCCAAAGGACATCAGGTTGCCGTAGCCTGCGCCAATAGTATAGTAGTCTTGGTAATAGTCGGCAATTGTCATAACATCATTAAGATGAAAGGTTTCCACCCATTTCGTCAGTTCCTGCAAAATGCTGCTGTAGGCCGTAAGCCGTTCTACCGAAGCCTGCTCAGTAATGCCGGTGGGTATAATGGTCTGCTGCATGGGTGCTTTGGCGCCAAATACCGCCAGAGCTTCGTGCGCCCGCATTGCCTTTTGCATAGCTTCCCGGGCATGCTGCAGCAGTTCGGCATTGACCTTGGGCGGCAGCCGGTAATCGCCTTGCGGCCGCGGTATGTAGGGCGGCATATCCGGACCTTTTACATAATCGAATAATACCAGCATATAAAAATGCCGCAGATGATTCTGAATAATATCGGCCGCAAAGATTAGATTAATTAAGTGCTGGCCGGCCGGGGTGGGGACGACGCCGAAGGCCTGCTGCTGCGCCATGCCGGCCGCCACCGCATGCGCCACCGAACAGATGCCGCAGATACGCTGGGTAAACAATGCCGCATCTTTGGGATCGCGTCCGGTCATCATTTGTTCGATCCCCCGGTACAGATGCGCTCCGAGCCAGGCATCCACGATTCTGCCATTCTGGACCTCAACATCAACCCGGAGCGGTTCATGGATTCGCGTTACCGGAAAAATTGTCTGTACTGCCATGGTTACCTCCTGTGTTTTTGCCCTGGCCGGAAAAAGTCGACCACTTTTTGCCGGAAGGTCCTGGGCAGCTTGCGCCTGATTTTAGCCCTGGCCAGGCTCCGGCTTTCACTAATAAGCGCGTTTTGCTGGCGGATCAGGTCGTCGAGTTCCTGTTTGAGCTGCTCCAAATTCTCGGGTGGCTCCGGCTCTTTGGCTTTAGTACCTTCCAGCCAGTTCCTGCCCACCCGTTTGGCCACAACGCCGGTTATTAGATGGGCGCCTACGGCGGCAGCGCCCAGCCCGGCGGCGGCAGCGCCGAATTTCTTAATATTAAGGGCTCCTAAAGGGGTTTGGAGATCAGGCAAATGATTGTAAAAAGGCATACTGCTGTCAGGAAAACCAGGGTTTGCGCAGCCGATGCAGGGTGCGCCGGCTCTGACCGGCCAATTAACATAATGATTCCATTGCCGTTTAGGACAGTCGGCATGGGTAACCGGGCCTTTGCAGCCCACTTTGTAAAGGCAGCCGCTCTCACCGGGAAATGAGGCGAAAATACCGTCTTCAAACTGCTGCCGGCGCTGGCACAGATCATGGATCGTCTGGCCAAAAAACAGCTTGGGCCGGTTATAGCTGTCAAGCTCCGGCAGCCCGTACATGATAAGATGACTGAAGGTGCCGGACAGCCAGTCCGGATTGATCGGGCAGCCCGGTACGTTGATAACCGGCTGTTTTATTACTTCCCAGACGCCTTTACCCCCGCCGGGATTGGGATAAGCCGCTCCCGGGCCGCCAAAACAGGCGCAGGTGCCGACCGCGATAATATGCTTGGCCTTGGGCGCAAATTCCTGGAGAGCCGCCAGGCCGGTAACCATCTGATCCCCACGCATAAAGATATGATTATAGCGGCCGTTATCGGCCGTCATAACCGAACCTTCAATGACCAGCCAGAAGTTGCCGGCCTCTTTGTCCACTGTGTCCAGGAGTGTTTGTATGATAGCCGGCCCCTGCGACACATTGAGCAGCCAGTTATATCTTAAATCAATCATATCGGTGAGCATTTGACCCAGTGTTGGATTAACGGCATTATCGAGCGAGATGGAATTGCCGGTGCAGGAGCCTAGTTCCAGCCAGATTACGGGCGGCTTGGTCAGTTTGCTTTCGGCAAAGGCCTGCCGCATAACAGGCAGTAGCTGATCGGTCAGGCTGGCGGTGAGAACGGCCGATGTACAAAGCTTGAGAAATTCCCGCCGGGTAAGCATTGTGACTCCCCCTTGAAGGCATTATCAGCGTTAATTTTCCCAAAATTGGTATATATAT
Organism: Bacillota bacterium; assembly: GCA_023441125.1. Next base: position 14,301 of record JAEZQV010000224.1, on the reverse strand, counting down.
GTAAGGACAAAAAAACGGGACATGCCGCCCTGGCATATCCCTTAATTTGCGGTTTTACTATACTGCTTCATATGACCCTGAGCCCAGAGATTCACCATCGACTCATAAGTGGCATAATCCATCCCCAAAGATTTTTCAATGGCTTTATCCACGCTTACACCGGCTCTGAGGTATGTCAGCACCTGACTGAGTTTAGCCTCGCCATGCACTTCGGCAATATAGCGGACCGCAGCCAGCGACTGACGATACGCCAGGGCCTGGTTAGGCAGGCTGTCAAAGTCCCTGTCCATTTCAGCCATGGTATAAAGCTGGCCGGTCAGACGATTATTCGCCGTAATCCATTCATAGCCGTTGGCCTTGTATTCCATGTATTGGGCCAGACCTTCGGTAAACCAGCGGGTATAATTGCCTTTAGCCATATAATCCAGCACCAGGTGAGTGTACTCATGGGCCAGCGGACCGGTAGTAATAAACTCTTCCGTCGACCGGCTGTTCTTCATCCAGGCTTTCGGGGACAGAATCTGGATGACTCCGCCCCAGTAAAAGCCCATGGCGCTAGTATCGCCAGCCCAGCCGTAAGCCTGTTTCATAGTCTGACGGTCGGCATAAATCAGAATAAGCGATTTGCCGCCCGGTTTATAATTAAGCGTCGTAGTGACCGGCGCGTACGCAGCCTCGGCTGCGGTTGCCACCATGTCCACAATGTCCGCGTCACCCTCTGTATAGCGAATAATAAAATGGGACGTCTCTTTCGTCAGCATGTCCCGGGTCTGATAGCTGATCTTCATTGCAACCGCCTGCCGGGCCAGAGGGTACAGCCACATTTGCGGGCGAATGGGAAGCATCGTCGTTATCAGTAAGCCGGCTACAACCAGTCCGACTATGACCGGCATGCCGCCCGGAACCAGTTCTTGTAGATTGCGCATGATAGACTGCCCTCCTTTCGAGCAAGTAAAGGACATTATATCACGCTTTTTAGTTTACTTCTACAGGTGTTTTATGTAAATTAAAATGAGATTGTCACCCGTCTGTTGGTAATGCCTAACGTCAACATTGCCAACAGACAGACAGCAATCTCACAACAAGTCGTGCTGTACCGGCAACTGCCGGCCTTACGAATTCTGTCCGCTTACAATCGCAATACCAGCGCTGGTCCCTAACCGTGTGGCACCGGCAGCAATGAATTCCAGCGCTTGCTCCCGGCTGCGGATGCCGCCGGCGGCTTTAATACCGATCTGATCGCCGACCACTTCCTTAAATAAGCGAACATCAGCCACCGTCGCCCCGCCAGGCCCAAAACCGGTCGAGGTTTTGACAAATTGAGCCCCGCCGGCAATGACAGCCTCACAGGCCCGGCGCTTTTCCTCCTCAGTCAACAGCCCGGTTTCAATAATAACCTTAACAGCCGCCCCTTCGGCCGCTTCGACAATTTGCCTGATATCGGCAATAACGGCTTCCCACAGACCGGCTTTGGCCGCCCCGATATGCATGACCATATCCAGTTCATTAGCCTTCCGCAACACAGCTTCTTTAGCCTCCGCCACTTTGACGGCACTGAAAGTGGCTCCCAGCGGAAAGCCGATCACCGTAGCGGTCTTTACACCGGTACCGGCCAGATGATGGGCCGCCAGATCAACATAAATCGGATTTACGCATACCGCGGCAAACTTATGCTGCACAGCTTCCTCGCACAGTTGGATAACCTCGGCGACGGTTGCCGCCGGTTTAAGCAAAGTGTGATCAATATAACCTGCCAGATTCACAACGCTAACCTGCCTTTAAAATGAAATAGCGAAAAGACTGCCCCCACCGGCAATCTTTTCGTTCGTTACTGTCGTTTTTAGTGTTTCTTGACTACAACCTTGGCAGTTTCCTGACACTTGGGACAGGTACCGTAAAAGTAAAATTGCTGTCCCTGAATGGCATAGTCGGTGTGGGCCGAAACTTCGCTGATGAATTCGGAAGAATCCACGCCATGCAAATCTTCAACCCGGCCGCAGCACATGCAGCGAATGTGGGGATGATTGCTGGTGTCAGCATCATAACGGAAGCTGTCCTCACCGACATTAAGCACCTGTACCAAATCCAGTTCTTTCAAGATCTCAATTGTTTTGTACACTGTCGCCAGGCTCATAGTGGGATAATAAGGCTGAAGCTCATTGTAGATCATTTCCGCACTAGGATGAGCCTTGGTAGCAGCTAACGCATTATAGATCGCCAGACGCTGCGGTGTAACTTTGAATCCCTTGTCCCGTAACAATGTTGTTACACAAATATCCACGAGTATCCCCGCCCTTACTACAAATTACAACCGGAAAATAGTTATTGAGTAATTCTTATTTAATTTTAACTCTCTTATAGCATAGTGTCAAGGTAATTTTATGCAAAATATCGAATAAATCTATAAATAATTTCATTCTCAATTACTTCCCGGCCATTAGCCCAAAAATGGCTATATATCTATATAAAAACATACTTTGGGTAACGTAAAATCCCGCGCATTGCTGGCGCGGGATTTTATTTATGGCTATTGAGCCTGGCTGCTGAATTTGGACTGAACCTGGGAAATTTCCTGCGGGCTGGCGTTTTTAACATTATAGTAGCCTTTTTGCTGCATAAGGTCAAAAAGCTGTTTCTCCCGGCTGTGCACATCGCCAAGAATAGTCAGGTAGTCACGCCGCAGCGTGTCGCTGGCCGCTTCCAGGGCAAATGTATTAATAGCCGTTGCGGTATGCTTGGTTTCATTAAGAGCCAGTTGCAAAATGTCACGATCAGACAGGCTGGCGCTTTGACCGCTCATACTGCTTTGTTGCGTTGATTGGCCGGATTGTTGACCCGTTTGTGCCATTATTATTCACCTCAATTATTGTAAGTTTTGCCCTGCGTTCAAGTGTTTGCTCATAGTCTGGAAATTCTGCTGGCTCTTTTGCGAAAATTGCTGGAAAAGCTGTTTAACCTGAGCATCCTGCGCATTGCCGGCTAAATAGTTCATGGTTTTGGCACAACTTTGTTCCATCCCCAGAAAATCTTCCAGATGAAGTAACTCTTTTGATGTTAACACATGTATCCCTCCTTTGCATTTGGTCAGGAATAGCATGTGTAAGTCCTGGGTCAACTATGCATAATTGGACAATTTGGCGATTGATGGAATTCAACGCGATTGCGGCCTTGCTGTTTGGCACGGTACAATGCCTGATCGGCGGCTTCAATCAGTTCTGTTTGGGGGTCCTCCCAATTCGTGCAGTTCTCGAAGGTAGCCACCCCCAGACTGATGGTAATAGCAATGTTGTGACCATCGGTCGCAAATTTGGCCGCCTCGATATACCGCCGGAAATCGTCGGCAAAATGCACGGCTTCTTGCAGACAGGTTTCCGGCAGGACTACGGCAAACTCTTCCCCGCCATAACGGGCACTCATGTCTGTCGACCGGAATTTATCTTTAATCAGCGCGCCGATCCGCTGCAGGATCACATCACCGGCCAGATGCCCCCAGGTGTCGTTGACTTTCTTAAAGAAGTCAATATCCAGCATGATCAGGCTCAGCGGCCGCTGATAATTATGGGCCCGGCTGATTTCCCGGCTTAGTACCACCTCAAACTGCCGCCGGTTGGCCAGCCGGGTCAGCGGGTCGGTCAGGGCCATGGCCTGGAAGTGATCATACAGGTAGGCCCGTTCCAGCCCGATAGCTGTTTGTTTGGCGATAGTTCTAAGCACAAGGTCTTTGCCTTTTGGTATGTCCCGGTTGGGGTCATTCCAGCCAACGACAATCAGACCCTGCAGCTTGTCGTTGGCAAGGAGCGGCAGAATATTAAGCCGCTTGGTCATCAGCACCGACATGGTAATAAGGCCTTGCTCGCTTTCGCTGGTTGCGCCTTCGTCCATACTGCCGAGTCCGCTCCAGGGCCAGGCCGTTTTGCCGTCCGAGAAAATACGCTGCAAATGGTCGATTTCCTTTTGTTCGAAACCGGTAGCATAGACCGGTTCGGCATGCAGGCCGTCATCCCGGTAGTGCATGATAAAACCGATAGCCCCGTTGGCCGTAAATAAATTATAGAGTTTTTCGGACACTTTGGCCAAAATAGCCGCCGGCGACTGCTGCACCGCCACATCCTTAACAATGCCGTACAGGAAGCTTAGTTCAGCCAGACTCTCTACCGTATTCTCATACATTCTGGCATTTTTGATGGCTTCGCCGGCCTGGTGCGAAAATACGCTTAAAAACTGGGCCTCATGCTGTGTAAACGCTTTTTCCCGGCGCGAAAAAATCTCTAATACGCCAATAACATCCCCGTTATGTCTGATCGGGGCGCCCACCATGGATTTTAAGCCTGCCTGCCGGACGCCGTCAATAATCCGTTCCGGATAGTTGTCAATGTTATCGACAACTACTGATTTTTTCTCGGCAAAGACTTTTCCCATAAAACTCTTGTCAGGAAGAATTCTTTCCGGCGGTTTGAAACTGCTGATATAGGCAACAATTTTGAGATTGTTATTCTCGGCCAGGGCCAAATACACATGGTCGCATTGAAAAACAGTGCCGGTGGCCAGCACGACCTGCTGCAGCATTCCCTCCTGGTCATGCTTGGCGGCCAGACTGGCCCCTAGTTGAATGAAGGCCTGCTGCAAAATACGCTCACTGTTTTTTGTTTCCTGATAGAGACTCATATTTTTGGTAACCATGCTTTTAAGTGCCTGGTTTAAACGCGAAACATGCAGGTAAGGACGCAAAATGGAAGTTAACAACAACGAGCGCAATACACATACATAAAACAGCATTTTGTAGATGTGGCCGATAAGATTGAAACTGTCATGCGCGTTATTGCACAGGGCAAAAGCCATGCCCTCGGCTAAGCTGAACACCAGACCAACCCGCAGCAAAAACACCGACTGCTGAGACGGATTGCGGTGCCCGTACATATACAGCGCCAGCAGATTGCACACCATACTGAGATACTCCAGCGCCATCTTCTCCGGTGTTTGCCCAAGTCCCGCTATAACCATCGGCACCAGGGAATGCTCAAACAATAATACTACACTAATAATGGCTGCCGTAGCGGCAATCGTCAGCGATACCAAATACAGCCGGTGAAACACAGCATTTTTGCTGCGCCGGGGAATATATACCGCCGCTAGCAGTCCGGCGCTGGCCAACACCCGGCTGATAATCCAAAACAGGTTTGCCTTGTTATCCGAGTTGCCGGTAATAAAATCCGGCATCCCGCTATAAGACAGCAAATGGGCGCCGTCAAACAGGCTGACAGCCAGAAAGATCATGGCCACCACCAGATCGCGGCTATTTTTGGTTTGCGGCCAGCCATACCACACGACAATAAATACGCTTAACCCTGTTGCCAGACAGATCATTTCACTAACCGTATGAATAATAAGATACATATCCTCAGGATATGTTACATAAAAGATCCCGGGTGTCCAGGAAACAATTCCCAGTATCCCAAACAATACCGACATAAGCGCTGCTAACTGACTGTTGGCTCGTAACGAATTTAATAACAAAGACACCGGTTATCCCCCCTTAGGCGATGCGCCATCCGGCCACGATTACTACATAATATGCCATACGGGAAGCGGTTGTGCTTATGTCATATATAAGACTAAAGTCCTAGGGAAGCGGGACATGCGGATATTTATTTTCTCCTAAGGATTATGTATAATAATCTTAAGAATATAAGGAGGGCGTCCTTATGCTGATCAGCGAGGTAAAAACCGGCATGGTGCTGGCACGCAATATTGTGGATGACAGCGGCAATTTGCTTTTGGAACAAGGCATTGCCCTGACGGAATACTACATTACACGGCTGGCCCAGTTGGGAATAACCAGTGTTCCCATCTACGATCCCTATGCCGATGAATTAAAAAAGAACGCAGTCATTGCCCCCGAGGTCCGCGAAGAGCTGTTGCTATGCTTTAAGTCCCTGTTCAATCGGAAAAGTCAGGATATGCTGAACTCAGGCCTGCGCACCGTCTATCTGAAACAAATTCAGCAGACGGTAGCACAGGTTATTGATGAAACGGAAAGAAACCTCACGCAAATCATCAATATTCAGCTGCGCCAGCCAACGGCGGATGAAATCGGCCATGCGGTCAACGTTTGTCTGATGGTTGTGGCCACCGGTCTGTATATCAAGCTGCCGCGCCCCGTATTAATGGATCTGGCGCTGGGGGCGCTTTTTCATGATTTGGGCAAGTCCGTCATGCCGGCCATCGACGGTGCAGTTGCCGATCCGGGACGTCTGCATCCCATCTACGGCCAGCAGTTGCTGCTGAAAAACCGGGTAGGCTCGGTAGTGGCCCGCATTGCCGCCGAGCACCATGAACGCTACGACGGGCAGGGCTATCCCTCCGGACTGGCCGGTAAGGAAATCCATCCGTTGTCCCGGTTGGTATCGATTGCCAACTACTTTGACAATGCAATGACGAATGCCGATAAAACCGGAGCGCCGCGGGGCAAAATTATTGAAGACATGATGGCCCAGGGCAACGCGCTGTTTGATATGTACCTGTTGCGGGCCTTTTTCCACACAACCCCGCTCTATCAGGTTGGCAGCCTGGTAAAACTAAGCACCAACCAGTTGGCCTATGTTATCAAAAACAAGGTTCGCTTTGCCGCCACGCCGACAGTGCAAATCACCGAACCGGATTCCCGGACCTACCGCCGCCTTACCCCGCAGGTGGTTGATTTAGCCATGAAACCCGGCATCACCATTGTGGACGTAATTGCAGACTAATGCCAACGTCACGCCCCGTAAGCGTGACGTTCCGTATTTTATGCCCCGAAAAAATCAGCCCGGTTAGTGGCATATTATCTATAACTGGGCAGGATATATTGCCCTGATGGTAAAAACTGATATAATATAAAAGTTAAAGACTTATTTACGAAGATGGTGAATCTTATGCTGATTAGCGAAGTACCCGCGATTATTGCCCGCGAGCTGGCTGTTAAGCCCCATCAGGTAACAGCGGTTATTACCTTACTGGATGACGGCAATACCGTCCCGTTTATTGCCCGTTACCGCAAGGAAGCCACCGGCGAACTCAATGAAGAACATATCCGGACAATTGAGGAACGTACCCAGTATCTGCGCAATTTAATTAAGCGCCAGGCAGAGATTGTCGCCAGCATCGAAGAACAGGGCAAATTAACGCCCGAACTGAATGCTGCCATTCTGGCGACAATCAAGCTGCAGGATCTGGAAGATCTCTACCTGCCATACCGCCCGAAAAAACGGACGCGCGCCCAGATCGCCCGTGAAAAAGGGCTGGAACCGCTGGCGGAAACAATCCTGGCCCAGGAACTGACCAGCGGCGACCCGCTGGCAATTGCCGGCCAATACTTAAGTGACGAGCACGAAATTACCACGCCCGAACTGGCACTGGCCGGCGCACAGGACATTATCGCCGAGACGGTGAATGAACAGGCCGATATCCGCGCCATGCTCCGCAAGGAATTATGGCAAAAGGCGGAAATTGCCAGCCAGCTGGCGGTAGCTGAGGCGGAGGCCAAAGAATTCCTGATGTACAAGGAATACCGCGAGCCGGTTAAGCGGATGCCTTCCCACCGGATTCTCGCCGTCAACCGCGGCGAAAGCAAAGGCACGCTCAAGGTGGATTTGCTAACCGACCATGAATTCAATTGCCGGCTGATTGCCAATAAGCTGATCACCGGCCAGTCTATTTTCAGCCAGATCCTCCAGGCTGCTATCCATGACGGCTATAAACGCCTGTTGTTTCCGGCCATGGAGCGGGAAATCCGCAGCCTGCTGACGGAAAACGCCGAAAAACAGGCCATCCGCGTATTTGGCCTCAACCTGCGCCAGTTGCTGTTGCAGGCGCCGCTGGCGGGCCATACGGTCATGGGGCTGGACCCCGGTTATCGCACCGGCTGCAAAATGGCCATTGTCGATCCTACCGGCGCCGTGCTGGCCACCAGTACCCTGTATATTACCATGAGTGAGCGGCAGCGGGAGGAAGCAGCCGCCAAAGTGCTGGCGCTTATCCGCACCCACGGGGTTACCCTGATCAGTATCGGCAATGGCACGGCTTCCTATGAAACCGAGGAATTCGCCGCCCAGCTTATCAACAACAATAATTTGAACGTACATTATATCATTGCCAACGAAGCCGGCGCATCGGTGTATTCGGCCTCCAAGCTGGCCAAGGAGGAACTGCCGGAGCTGGATGTATCCATCCGGGGCGCCGTGTCCATTGCCCGCCGGATTCAGGACCCGCTGGCCGAACTGGTTAAAATTGATCCCCAATCCATTGGTGTCGGCCAGTACCAGCATGATGTAAACCAGAAGGAACTGGGCGGTACATTAGCCAATGTAGTGGAATCCTGCGTTAACCACGTCGGCGTCGAACTCAATACCGCCTCGCCGGCCTTGCTTACTTATGTGGCCGGCATTAACGCCGGTGTTGCCAAAAACATAGTCGCCTACCGTACGGAAAATGGGCAGTTCAAAAGCCGCAAAGAGCTGCTTAAAGTGGCCCGCCTGGGCAAGGCAGCCTTTACCCAGTGCGCCGGCTTTTTACGGATTGCCCAGGCCGGCAATCCGTTGGACAACACGCCGGTCCACCCGGAATCGTATGAGCTGGCCGAGGCTCTTTTAAGTAAACTTGGCTTTACCCTGAAAGACCTTGCCGATAAAAACCGGCTGGCCGCCCTGCAACAGGCGGCACCGGCCGCCGACGCCGCCACCTTGGCGGCAGAACTGAACGCCGGCGCGCCTACTGTCCGGGACATCCTCGCCGCGTTAGCCAAACCGGGCCGCGATCCCCGCGAGGACGTACCGCCGCCCCAGACCCGCAAAAACATCGTCAAGCTGTCAGATATTACGCCGGGTACCATTGTAACAGGAACGGTTCATAATGTAACCGACTTTGGCGCCTTTGTCGACATCGGCATCAAAATCAACGGTCTGATTCACCGTTCCGAGCTCAGTCACAAGCACTTCCGCCATCCCATCGATGTTATTTCCGTCGGTGACATCATCGAGGTGATGGTTATCAGCGTGGATGAGCAGCGCCAGCGCATCGGCCTGAGCCTGAAGCAAGTACCCAAACAATAACGTACAAAAGCCCTGCCGCCAAGTCATAACCTGGCGGCAGGGCTTTCTTATCCCCGGCGCATCAGCCCCGCAATACAGTAAAGGGCGCACTGCCGTATACTTTGTCTTCAATGGCAGTCTTCATTTCATCTGCTGCCGTCTGTAACAGAAAGATCTGGCCCTTAAGCGCACTGACCAGCGCTTCATCCTCAATCTCGCTCAGGTTGATGGCTGTACTTAGCAGACTGCTGGTAATACCGGCATGCGCGGCCGCCACCCCGGCCATCAAATCGCTCACGACAATTTTATCGACTTTGGCAACAATCGCCTTGCCGATTTCGATAACCTCCAGACAGGCCCTGGCGGTCTCCAGCGGCACGTCGGCCGCCTGCTTCAACGCCTTTTGCAAAGCCAGAGTTCGGACCTGTTTTTTTTCGGCGGTGGTCGCCGGCAAGCCGGCAGCCCCCAGCAGTCCCCGCAAAGCCAAAGCATCCCGGTCTATTAAGATGGTCAATTCAATGTGCAGTCTGGCCAGATCGGCCTGCTTGGCAATTAAGAGTTCATTGCATTCCACCAGTTTCGGACTCTTAAGCGAGTAATTGATAGCCATTTCCACCAGTGCCGCTCCCAGCAGACCGCCAACGGCCGCTGTGCTGCCCCCGCCCGGCGGGACCTCGTCCGAAGCCAGTTTGGCGGCAAAATCGCTGATACTTAATGAACTAAACATAATATCTCCCACATCCCCTTTTTACTCTACACTGATGATGAACGGATAATGCGCCTGGCCGCCCGCATATAACTCCACCGCGAGTCCGGTGAATTGCCGCTCAAGATCGGAGGCCAGCCGGCCGGCCTCAGCCGCTGTGATTTCGGCACCATAATACAGGCTGACAAGAGCGGCATCCGTCCCGGCTAACCGGCTGATCAGCTTTTCCAGGGAAACAGCCAGCGTATCTGCCCAGACAACAATGCGCCCTTCAATCAGCCCAATATAGGCCCCGGCCGGCACAGTATGCCCGCCGACCTTAGATTCCCGGACAGCCGTCGTCAGGCTGGCCGCCTTAACCTTAGCCTGAGCCGCCGTCATCCTGGCCAGATTATCCGCCAGACTGCCGTCAGGATCAAACGCCAGCACGGCAGCCAGGCCTTGCGGCACATTAATCGTCGGCACAACCGCCACTTTGTCGCCCAGCAGTTTCTTAACCTGCCCGGCCGCCAGGACAATATTTTTATTATTAGGCAGAATGATATATTGTTCTGCCGGACCATTATGGATGGCCGTTACGAACTCTTCCACCGGCGGATTCATTGTCTGTCCGCCGCTTATGACAACAGCGGCCCCCAGTTGACGCATAATCGCTGTCAGGCCTTCGCCGTTCACTACACTGATGACGGCCAGGCCGCTCCGGTTCTTGTTGTCGGTTTTTAGTTCCATTGTCTGCCGGTGCTGGTCGGCCATATTGTCAATTTTTATGGCGTGCAGTGTCCCCCAGGCTATGGCCGATTCTAAAATAGCGCCCGGATGCGCGGTATGGATATGCACCTTTAACATCCCGTCACCGGGAGCAAGCACCAGGGAGTCACCCATTTGCTCCAGTTGGCGCTTTACTTCCTCCAGACTGGCGGCAAACCGTTTAACCACAAACTCGGTGCAATAAGGATGGGCAATGGTGATTGCCGGCGCTACTCCCGGTACCGTCAGCGTGCGGCCAAAGTCGGCCTCCGGACCGCTATACCTTCCTTCCAGGCCTTCGAGGCAGCCATTTAAGAAGACGATCAGGCCCTGCCCGCCGGCGTCAACCACACCGGCGGCCTTAAGCTCCGGCAAAAGCTCCGGTGTCCGCTTAAGCTCCTCTTGTCCGGCCCGGATTGCTTCTGACAAAATATCGGCAAAGGCCGCATACTCGCGCACCGCCCGGCGCGTACCCTTGGCGATTCCCTTGGCCACCGTCAGAATCGTGCCCTCGACCGGCCTGGCTACCGCCCGGTAGGCATATAGAATGCCATACTGGAAAGCCTTGCCGACCTCAGCCGCCGTAGCGGTATCCTTGCCCGCCAGACCGCGGGCAATCCCCCGTAAGAGCTGCGACAAAATGACTCCCGAGTTGCCCCGGGCTCCCATAATGGCGCTGTCGGCTCCCCGGCGGGCCAATGAACCAATGCCCGCCGCCGGCGCTTCAGCCACGGCTTTGGCTACCGCTCCCAGCGTCAGCAGCATATTGGTCCCGGTATCACCATCAGGCACCGGGAAGACATTCAAATTGTTGATATATTCATGCTCGCGCATAAAAGCCCCATAAGCCCCGGCAATCATGCGGCGAAAATCTTTACCGTCAATTACATCCATACCGGACTGCATGCAAATACCCCCTTTGCCGTAGTATCTCTATTATCTGCGGAAACCACTATAGTTTGCGCTGAAAAATCAGGCCGATTACCCCCGGTCCCAGATGGGCGCTCAACACAGGGCTGATGGGATTAAGCACTACAGGGGTATTAGGATATTGCCGGCAAATGGTATGATATACTTCTTCGGCCGGCGCTGCCACCAGACTGTGAGCCACACCGATGTAGGCCAGTTCACCAGGCTGCGCCAGTTCCTCCAGCATGCGAGCCACCGCCCGCGGCCTGGTCCGCACCTTGTCAAGGACCTGCACCCGGCCGGCATGCAAATGCAGAATGGGTTTGATCTGTAAGATCGCGCCAAACAGCGCGGCTGCGCCGCCTATCCGCCCGCCCTTGTGAAGATATTCCAGCGAGTCGGGCATAAACAGCGTCCGGGTGGCCTCGGCTAACTGCTGCAGACGTCCGGCAATTACGGCCGCCGGCACGTTCTGCGCCGCCATGTGCAGGGCGGCTTCCGCCATTTTACTGACACCGATGGCGGTTGTGCCCGAATCGATAATATGAATATCACAGCCCTTATATTCCTTGGCCGCTGCTCTGGCCCCATCTGCCGTACCGCTCAGCCCGCCCGCCAGGCTGATCATGATAACCGGCTGCCCCATGGCCGCCGGCGCGAATGCCTTGGTGAACTCCCCCGGCGACGGCTGCGAGGTGCGGGGATAGAGGCCCTGTTCCCCGGCTAGGCGGAATAGGGCCGCATTGCTTAGCTCCAGTTCGCTCCAGGCCGTCTCACCCAGGGTTACCGTTAACGGCACAACGTGGAGATTGGGGTTCTTGGCCAGCACTTCGGCCGGTATATTAGCCGTGCTGTCAACCACAATATGTATATTGGACAACGTACGGATACTCCTCTCCTGATCTTAAACTATATTTTACCAAATTATCCGGGGCAAATACACTAAAAAAATGGTCCGGCCATTTGACAAGAATCGCAATTGTTTGCGATTTTTGTCTGCTTACTGACAGGAAATAGGATATTAGGCGGCGAATCAAGAAAAAAACATGCCAAAGGATACTATTGTTTGGCGATATCCAACCGATAGTATTATTATAACATTGTTAAGGAGTACCTAATGGAAAACAACCAACTCCTCTTTGCTTTAGATATCGGCACACGCAGTGTGGTCGGTCTTGTCGGCGAAGCACAAAACGGCACAATCCGGCTGCTGGCCTCAGACCGCGAAGAACATCATACCCGCGCCATGCTGGACGGGCAGATTCATGATGTGCAGGAAGTAGCCGGCATACTGGACGCGGTAAAAACCCGCCTGGAAGCCTCTGTCGGCAAACTGAGCAAAGTAGCGGTTGCTGCCGCCGGCCGCGCCCTCTGCACCCTGCGGGTGGCTGCCGAACTGGAAACCGTCAATCGCGGTACCCTCACCCCGGAAGATGAACGCTCGCTGGAGCTGGCCGCCATTCAGACCGCGCAGGCCGAACTGGCAACTTCCGGCGCTGTGCCGGAACCGGCCGATTATTACTGCGTAGGCTACAGTGTCGTAAGCTTCAGCCTGGACGGAACCCGCATCAAAAGTCTGGTCGGTCAGCGCGGCAAACGCTGCTCGATTGAAGTTATCGCCACCTTTTTGCCGCGGCAGGTTATTGACTCGCTGCAATCGGCCATTCAGGCCGTGGGCCTGGAAATGGCCACCTTAACCCTTGAACCCATTGCCGCTATTAATGTGCTGATTCCCGCCACCATGCGTCATCTCAATCTGGTGCTGGTCGATGTCGGCGCCGGCACTTCCGACGTGGCCATCACCCGCGACGGCTCGGTTATTGCCTATGGCATGGTGCCCTTTGCCGGCGATGAAATTACCGAGGCCATCTCCCAAAAGTTTTTGCTTGATTTTAATGTCGCCGAAACCGTCAAGCGTCAGTTAGGCGGAAAAAATAAAAAAATCGCTTTCACCGATGTATTGGGCATGCCTCACAAATTACCGGCCAAAGACATTATTGATGCGATGACTCCCAAAGTCGGGGAACTGGCGCAGGCCATTGCCACGGAAATCCTGGCGCTCAACATTGAACAGCCGCAGGCTGTGCTGTTGGTCGGCGGCGGTGCTTTGACCCCGCTGTTACCGGAAGCGCTGGCCGCAGCCCTGGATATTCCGGCCGCCCGGGTTGCCATTCGCTGCCCGGATTCACTGGAGGGTATTGCCGGTATTCCTGCCACACTTTGCACGCCCGATGCCGTAACGCCGCTGGGAATACTTAAACTGGCCGGCGGACGCACACTAAACTTCATCAATATCATGGTGAATGACCGCTCCATCCGGTTATTCAATCTCAGTCGCTTGACAGTAGCCGACGCCCTGCTGGCCGCCGGGATTGACATCCGGGCGCTGCGTGGCCGGCCAGGCATGGGACTTACCATTTCAGTCAACGGTGAAACCCGCTTCATTGCCGGCGGACATGGCATTCCCGGTCAAATTACCCGCAACTCTCAACCGGCCAAACTTAGCGACGCGCTTGCCGATAATGACATTATCCTGGTTACGCCGGGCGCGGACGGCACGACACCGGCTCCCTGTGTCCAGGAGGTTACACCGGTCCCGGGGCCTAGCGATTTCTCTATTAACGGCAAAAGGTATGAACTGGCGCCGCAGATAACCGTCAATGGTCTGCCAGCAGCGGCTGATACCGTATTGCGCGACCGCGATCAGATTGTCACCACCGGTGCATTCACCCTGCAGCAAGTGCTTCAGCAGCTTGCGCTGGAACCGACGCCGGTCGAACATAGCTATCTGGTTAACGGTTCCGAACGCACGTATCGTGTCTGGCCACAATACACCATCAACGGCGGCGTGGCCGCAGCGGACAGTGTATTGTC